>JAOASB010000008.1 GCA_025210375.1 Maledivibacter sp.
AAATAAAACTGGCGTTTCTTTATAGTTTGAATTGATTATCAAACTAAGGTTTAATTCCTTACACTGTTTAGTTTTCAATGTCCAAAGTTTTTTCGCTTCGTTTCTCACCAACGACGCTTAAATATAATATCATTTTTGTTTAAGTTTGTCAATACTTTTTTCGACATTTTTTTCGCTGCTCTTTGTTAGCGACAATAGTTATCTTATCATAAATCATAGGTAGTGTCAAATACCAATATATTCTTATTTTCTATATAGGATTAGTTCTAAAATATCAATGGGTTCTAGCTCCTCTTATATACGCGCTCATGAACTTTAACCTACTCAAGTTTTATTGCAAGATATCCATATTTATTACTTTGAACTATTATAACTCTAATTACAGCCATAAAAAATTTTTGTTATATTGCAAAGTTACCTACTTTAATATAAATTAAATATATGGTTTACTCAAATCCATATATGTCTATACAGAGGAGTGATTTTGTAATGTTGTCAAATAAGCTAAAACAAGTAACCCCTTCTTATACTATAGAAATAAGTACTAAGGTCAGTGAGTTAAAAAGTCAAGGTATGAATATAATTAACTTAAGCATAGGCGAACCAGATTTTTTCACTCCAAAGGAAGCTAAAAACAAGGGGATTGAGGCTATTGATAATAATAAAACCAAATACGATGCTGCCCCTGGTTTAAAAGAGCTAAGGGAAGCTATTCGAGGTAAACTTGAAAAAGAAAACAATATAAACTATGAATTAGATGAAATAGTGGTTTCAAGTGGAGCTAAACACTCTATAACCAATACATTAATAGCACTTCTAGATCCAGGAGATGAAGTAATAATCCCTAAACCTTTTTGGGTAAGCTACTCAGAAATGGTTAAGATGACTGGGGGAATTCCAGTTCTTGTAGATACTGATAAAAGAAATGATTTTAAATTAACAGCCGGAGAATTAAGGAATATTATTTCTGCTAAAACTAAACTCTTGTTAATAAACAATCCATCTAATCCAACGGGTGCCATATATACGGAGGATGAGTTAAAAGCCATCGTAAAGGTTTGTTTAGACAACAATATCTATATATTAGCCGATGAGATTTATGAAAGAATATGTTATACAAATGAATTTACAAGCATTGCGTCTTTATCTAAAGAAGCCAAGGATATTACCATCACTATTAATGGACTATCAAAATCCGCTGCTATGACAGGTTGGAGAATTGGTTATTCAGCTTCTTCAAAGGAAATAGCTAAAGCAATTTCTACTATTCAAGGTCATTTAGTTTCTCATCCATCTACTATTTCACAATGGGCTGCCTATGGTGCCTTGACCCTCTGTGAAGATGAAATGAAGAAAATGGTTGATATATATAAAGGGCGTAGAGATAAATCGACCTCCTTACTTTCTAAAATAGATAACATCTCCTTTATAAATCCCCAAGGTGCATTTTATATATTTATAGACATTTCGGCTTTTAAGGATAAATTAAAATATGAGGGAAGTTATTCAGTTGAATTTTGCAAGAAATTCTTAGAAGATTATAAGGTTGCTATTGTACCAGGAATAGCCTTTGGAATAGACGATTATGTACGATTTGTATATTGTGCTGACATTAACGATGTAGAAGAAGGGATAAAAAGGCTAGCAAAATTTGTCCAATCATTATAATTTAACCTAAATTATCTATGGGAATTTTGAATTTCCTATCAACAATATGGACTTAATAGTAAATCACCCATAAGACCTTTCTTATAGGTGATTTACTGTATATGATGGCATATGCTTTTGCTATTCTTCAATAGGTTCAAAAGTATTTTCTGTAATTAGCGGTCCTTCAACTTCTTCATCATCTAGCCTACCTGCTTTAGCTAATGATACTATGACTTCATTTGGATCATTCAACACTGTAATTTCTGTGGCAAATTCTATATCTCCTATCTTCAACGGCTGTCCAAAAACCAGGTCTTTCACACTGACTTCGATACTCTCCGGTAGATTTTGCGGTAAGCATTCTATATTAATCTCTCTTAGTTGATGCTGTATGGTAGCATAAATATCCTCTACATCTTGTTTATCAACCAATGATATGGGAACAACAGCATTTACAGGCTTATCAAATGATACACTTTGAAAATCAATGTGTATAACTTCTTTGTTTATTATATCTTTTTGTACTTCTTTTATCATAGTTGTTATAACCTGACCACCTACCTCTAAATCCACTAAAACATTTGTTCCATAGCTTCTTAAGATATTGTTAATTTCATTTCTATCTAATTCAATAGTTTTTGGCTCCATATTGTGTCCATACACCACTGCGGGTATATGACCAATACCTCTCACTTTATTACACGCATTAGAACCTACACTATTTCTAATCTCACTATTTATAGATGACTTTAACATATAATCCCTCCAAAATTTATGTTGATCTTTATTAGTCATTATTACCACTACGCTTTGTTTTATACTCCTTAATACATGAAGAAATAGCGGTAAGTTTTTATGGAGAGATAATGTATAAAAAAAATAGGTGAATTCACCTATCAATTATATTTTTATATTATTTTTTCAAGGAATATTAACATAATAACTCCAGGCAAACCTAAAAATCCGGCCACAAGTGCTGTTATGGGATTTATAACTATACTAAATCCTATTAATTTTCCTATAAGGTTTACAACCACAAGTAGAATTCCCCCAATTATTCCATTGTATATTAACTTAAGTATCCACTTAAAAGGAAATAATAATAAATATCCAATAACATATAATAATATTAGTCCCAAGGCATATGCAAAAATGACACTTAACTCTATTCCCATACCCATAATAGACCTCCAATATTTATTAACATATAGAGATTCCAGTCAAAACCTTGATTTATACACAGCAAAGCTCCCCAGAAACATTGGATATCTAAATATGTATAAATTAAGATTTACCCTAAATTTTCTATATAGATTTCCCAAAGTTAAACTTAATTTATACATCTCAAAATATCCGATGTTTCTAGGGATTTTTGATGTGTATAAATTAATTGAGCAAATTGCATAATTACCTTCTACAAAAACTATCTACTATATATAGTTAAAAAACCTTAAGAACTATACCATATATATTATGCAATTTCCTCAATTGTTTAACTGGAATATCTATATAGGGTTTTCATAGTATAAGTTAAAGTCTATAATAAAATCCCTATAGCTTAATAATTTTTGTAGATTAATATTATATTATATAAAGTTTGTCTTACTCTTATTACTCTTTTTTAAAAATCCCCTAAATAGAAATAGCTTATTGTTTAATTTAAACAATAAGCTATCAAGGCTAGTATCTAATGCATATCTCCATGTATATTCATTTCTCTAGCAAGCTTTAATAGGTATGTATATCTTGTTTTTGCAGCTTCTATCCTAAATATGGCATGATCGATCAGATCAGGGTCCGTTACATTTTGAAAAAACTTTTCAGCATTTTTCCAATCATCATGTGCCATACGAATATTTTCAAGCATTTGGTCATCTTCACTTTTTACTTCTCCGTACATGAACTTTTCATATACGTTGGTTAAGCTATTAAAGAACCCACTTTGTTCTTTATTTTTTTTCTTATCTTGTCTAAATTGCCGTGGCATTCTACCTTCCCCCTAATCATATTTTCTATTAATTAGTTTAACCATATTTTGGATTGTATATACCTAGGGGGAAATAGTAAACATCTCATATAGATTATCCATTTTGCAATATCATTTATCTTATCAAATTACATAATTACCTTCCACGGAAACTATCCACTGTATATAGTTTTGAAATTCCTAAAATTATACTATATATATTATGCAATTTCCTCATCTATATTAATTTCCTATACTTTTTCTTATTCCTTTTATTTAGATACATATTCTTGTCTGCAGTTCTGAACAACTCTTCTGTAAACCCTATTGAGCTTTCATTGTAGGCAATCCCCATGGAAATTTGTATTGGAATTCTAGAGTTGTCTTTATTATAATCTAGTATTGATTCTTGGGTTTTGTTATAGATATCTTTAAATTCCTCTTCATTTAAATCCTTTATAAGAATTGCAAATTCATCTCCACCTATTCTAGCGATTAGCATATTTTCATTAATGGCTTTACTTAATAAAAGCGCCGTTTGTTTTAATACAATATCCCCTTCAGCATGCCCAAAGGTATCATTAACATATTTTAAATTATCTAAATCACATATGATTATACCCAATTTCACATCTATGTCATTATTTAGCCTTTCTATTTCTCTATGAAAATATCTTTTATTATAGATTCCAGTTAGTGAGTCATAATAACTGAATCTCTCTAGCTTCTTTTCTAATTTTTTTCTCTCTTGAATATTTCTTATAACCCCTTCTAAACCTATCAATTTCCCTTCTTCATCATATATTGGTATTGAATATTCTTCAAACCATATGTATTTTCCATTTTTATGCTTATATCTTTTTTCATAATCTTTATAGTAATCTATGTTCCCTTTACCCTTACTTATATGGAATTCATACTCATCGGGATGAGCAATTTTAACAAGTAACATGGGATCCTCCTCAATCTCTTCTACACTATAACCTAGGTTTTTGGTAATAGCAGGGCTTATATAATTAAGCTTTATATGGGGTAATATTTGTAATGAACATATTATATAATTAGACCCTTCAATTATTTTTATTAACCTTTTAGTTTTTTGTTCTATATTTTTATATTTTGTAATATCATGCATACATAAATACAAGCTGCTTATTCTCTTACTTTGATTAAGTGGAGCATTCACATTTACATTCATGTACATCAAATTACCACTTTTATTATTTATAACTATCTCAAGACTTTCTTCGTTTAATCCTCCAACAATTAAATTTAAATCTATTTCCTCATTCATAAATTCGGTAATTTTATGACCCATCATTTCTTCTTTCTTATAGCCTAGAATCGTAAAACAATTGGAACTGCTATTTATGATAACACCATCTAATTGCATCTCTAAAACAACTTCTCTAGAGAGTCTACTCCCCCTAACGACTTCTTCAAATTTCATACTTGCCCATCCCCTTTTAAACTCTCCCAATAAAAAACGACATCTGCGGCTTCACAGATGCCAAATATATAATAATACATTGTGTTTTGTATTAATGAATTAATTAAATGTAACATTCGGCAGCCTGTCGATCATAGAACTACATAAATCCCTTAGACACATGACTTTGCGTCCCTGCTTTTCAGCAAGTTTGCCATTTTCCTTAGATTGTTATATTCAGTTTTAAATTTATATTTATTCCATAGAGAGTTCCAAGCATATCCCATGTTTGTGGGAATTTTTGATATGTATAAATTAAGGTTTTGACTGGAGTCTCTATAAAATATAAGTTCATAGAACTATTAATTTGTAGAATTTAGGACTTTTTTACCATATTTTTGTTATATTTTTAATATTCTATAATTTTTTTATATATCCTTCTTTAATTACAAAATTACTTGTTTTTTTATTTGTACCCTAGTTCCTGAACATAACTGCAAACATCTTCTTCCATGTATTCCTTTGATTTTCTAATAGAAAAAACATGGTCTTAAAGATATTCGAGTTCTTTAAGATCATGTTTTTGATAAAAGTTTGTTTTCAGTTATAGGAGTTTATTTACTTTATAGCTCACGTCTTCCTTCCAAAGCCTTTGCAAGGGTCACTTCATCTGCATACTCTAGATCTCCACCCACAGGAACACCGTGGGCTATTCTCGTTACCTTAACCCCTAGAGGTTTAACCAGCTTTGAAATATACATGGATGTAGCTTCCCCTTCTATATTGGGATTGGTAGCCATTATTATTTCATCTATATCATTATTCTGGAGTCTCATGAGTAATTCTTTTATCTTTATATCCTCTGGTCCAATTCCCTCCATAGGAGATATCGCTCCATGTAATACATGATAAAGACCATCATATTCCCGTATTCTTTCCATCGCCGCAATGTCTCTTGGATCTTCTACTACACAAATGACCCTTTTATCTCTTTTAGGGTTCGTACATATATTGCAGGGATCTATATCGGTAATATTGGAGCATATTGAACAATACTTAGTTTTTCTTTTTGCTTCAATTATGGCTTGTGCTAAATGTATTGCATCATCTTCTCTAGTATTCAATATATGAAAGGCTAACCTTTGTGCAGTCTTTCTACCTATCCCTGGCAATTTTGAAAACTCTTCAATAAGCTTTGCTACGGGTGCAACAAAATTGACCATATAATCACCTCCAAATATGGTATTACAATTGGGCATTTATGACTAAAGGGGTGTCTCAGAATTCTGAAACACCCCGTGACTAAGCTCAAATTTGTCCTTTGAGACAGCTCTATTTTAAAATAACCCTGGTATATTCATTCCACCTGTGACTTTACCCATTTCTTTAGATACTATTTCATCGGCTTTTCTTAAAGCCTCATTCACAGCAGCTACTACTAAATCTTGAAGCATTTCTACGTCATCAGGATCTACTACTTCAGGCTTTATTTGAATATCCAACAATTCTTTTTTACCATTTACTTTAACGGTTATGGCACCTCCGCCGGCAGTTACTTCAAATTCTTTTTGTTCAACCTCAGATTGCATTTGCTCCATTTGCTTTTGCATTTTTTGAACTTGTTTTAACATATTATTCATATTACCGGGCATACCCATTTTTCTTCCCTTTGCCATTACAATACCTCCATTATATATATTCTTTTTTATTATATCATACATAAAAAATGTACTATATTACTGCATTCCTATGTTATCTCTAATTTATCCTTAAAATCTGAAAAATACTCTTTTACCATTTCAATTTCTTCTTCTTTTTCAGAAGAGTCCTGCACCACTTCATGGACTTCTTCTATATTATGTTTTATTTCATCCTCCATAACGCATTTCAATCGTACTTTTTGACCAGTTATTTCTGATATAACTCTTTCTATAAGATCACTATTGCCTTTTTTGCTTGTAGCATCCTTATGAAACCAAAATCCATCCCCAAAGGATATCACTAGCTGATTTTCTTCTGTTTTGATGGGTTTTCCTTCCATTAAAACAGCATGTATGGCTACTTTTCTTCTCTTAATTTCTTTTAATATTATATCCCATTTTCCTTGAATTTCTTTAAAATTTACATTACTATTATAAGAAATAGGAGGAGGGCTGACCTTCTCATCCCTATTATTGCTTGCCCTTTGCCCACTGTTTCTTTCATCACTACTTCTATTTGTTTTATTTTTACTTACTGCTTTAGGTTTTATATTATTTTGTATAGGCAAGCTGTTGTTTTCCTTATTGCTTTCAAACCTAAAATTATTAAGCTTGTTCTCTAATTTACTTATTCTATCTACCAAGCCCTCCATAGAATGATCAAGACTTGGCTGTATGAGTTTAACAACAGCCAACTCCAATAGTACCCTTGGCTGACTAGACCATTTTATTTCTGCTTCGGTTTGAGACAATACATTTATTACTCTTATTATAGTATTTAATTGAAATTTTTCACCTTGTATTTGAAGCCGCTGGATATTCTCCTTTGACATATCGATTACTTCTTCTATACTTTCAGTCATTTTAGTCATCATTAGATTTCTGAAATGATTTATGAAATCCTTTATAAACTGACTAATATCCTTTCCGCTATTAACTAATTCGTCTATTAACTGCATTGCTTTTTTTGAATCTTCTTCATATATAGAGTCAGCTAGTTTAAAAAGGAATTCATCGGTAACTATTCCTAAAGTTTCTATGGCTTTTTCATAGGTAAGCTTTCCCTCTGAAAAGGATATACATTGATCGAGTATACTCAGTGCGTCCCTTACTGCTCCATCGGAATTTCTAACTATAAGATTAAGGGCCTCGTCTTCAATCTCAATATCCATCTCGGTACATATATATTTTGCTCTTTTAAAAATTTCTTCAAAGGCCACCCGCTTAAAATCAAATCTTTGACATCTCGAGAGAATGGTTGAAGGTATTTTCTGGGGTTCTGTGGTAGCTAGTACAAATATCACATAGCTTGGGGGTTCCTCTAAGGTCTTCAGTAATGCATTAAAGGCACCTTGAGATAGCATATGAACCTCATCAATAATATATACCTTGTATTTTGCCTTAGATGGTGGATATTTTACATTCTCTCTAAGCTCTCTTATATTGTCAACTCCATTATTAGATGCTGCATCTATCTCAATAACATCCATTATACTTTCATTTAGTATTCCCCTACAAACATCACATTCATTACATGGATCTAAATCCCTGGGTGAAGAACAATTTATGGCTCTAGCAAAGATTTTAGCCGTAGAAGTCTTACCCGTTCCCCTAGTGCCACAAAAAAGATACGCATGGGCAATATTATCGTTTTTGATTTGATTTTTTAAAGTCATAGTTATATGAGATTGTCCATATACATCTCCAAAAACCATAGGTCTCCATTTTCTATATAACGCTGTATAGCCCATTTATTTCATCACCTTCAATTATAATTGTAAATAATGTCTTTTAATTATACCATAAAATAACCGGCAATTTAATAAAACACCGGCTAGTCTATATTAGATGAATTAATAATTTCTTTGATTTCTTCTTTATTATTTACATATACCTGTTCTAAAGCATCAACTATCTTGGGACAGAATTGAGTTCCTTTATTATTTTGAAGTTCTTTTATTGCATCTTCCATGGATCTAGCACTACTATAGGACCTATTTGTAGTGATAGCATCAAAGGCATCAGCTGCTCCTATTATGCAAGCTTCTATAGGCAGTACGTCAACCTGTACATCCTTTGGATATCCTAGTAAATCATACCTTTTATGGTGAAGCAGTACTCCATTTAAAATACTTTCAGGTAACCCTATATGGCTAAGTATTTTCTGGCCTATGGCAGGATGCTTAGTAATGGCTAAGTATTCTTCTTCCGTTAACCTTCCCGGTTTAGTCAATATGGCATCATCGATACCTATTTTTCCTATATCATGAAGTATTCCCGATATATATATTTCTTCTATTTCTTTTTGCTCTAATCCAAGCTGCGTTGCAATAAGGGTAGAATATCTAGCAACTCTAGTAGAATGACCTTCCGTATATGAGTCCTTAGCTTCAACAGCAGTTGCTAAGGTTCTTATGGTTTTAACATACGAGTCCTTTAGATCTTGATATAGTTTTGCTTTTTCTATTGCAATGGCCGCATGATTGGAAAAAGCCTTTAATATCTCTATTTCTACCTCATCCACTTCCCGCAAAAAACCCACACTTAACACACCTATGGTCTCATTATCTAGTATAAGAGGTATAAATAGTAGCTTAGCTAAATTTTGATTTAGCTTAAAGATTTTATCATTATAATACACGTCACTTTCTTTCACATTTCTTAGGAAGATGCTCTTTTTCTCTAGCACTGCCCTTCCCACAATAGCCTTATGTATATTTATGGAATCTTTATATATATGCTTTTTCAATTTACCAGAAATGGCTTTAAGCTTTAACCAATCCCCATCTAATAATCTGATACTACATATTTCTGTCTTAAGTAGCTCATGTATCTTATCTACTACGGTTCTTAGCAAATCATCCATTTCTATTCTAGAATTAAGAATATTACTAATACTATTTAAAGTTACCAATTCTTTATTTTTTCTTAGAATTTTATCCTGCAGCCTTATTTTTTCTGTGACATCTCTACCAATACCTTGAATGGCCACAATCTTATCATTATTAAATATCCTATTAACGCTTGATGAAAGAACTATTTTCTCTTCCCCATCGGCCTTTAATAACCATAAATCTATACTTTTAGTATCCTTCTCATAAAATTGATTTATTATGTCTTCATAATCCTCATACTCATGGACAGAAGACATTATTGTGGATATATGCTTTCCTAATACTTCTTCTCGCTCATATCCTAATATTTCCTTGACCCTTCGATTTATATATGTAATTTTACCATTTTCATCTAGTACCCAAATTAAATCCGATATATTCTCTATAAGAGTTCTATATTTTATCTCAGAATAGTTTAATTGCTCTGTTGTGGATTGAAGCCGTCCGTAGGACTGTTCTAGTTCAGTATATGTTTCCTGTAATAATTGATTTTTCAAAGTTAAATCCATAGATTGTGTAGATAAGCTTTCATAGCTATCTTTTATGGTTATAGCCATTGAGTTAAAGGATTCTACCAATTCTGCAAAATCCTCATCATTTGGAATGGGAAGACTGGTATCATAGTCTCCATCTACTATTCTTCTAACCCCTTGTTTTAATTGCATAACAGGTCTAGCAAGTTTTTCAGATATATACATTATAGAAAAGACTATAAGCATTATCATCATTATGTATATAAAAATAAAGAAATATTTAATCTCATTTATGTACTTATAATGATCCTGTATATCTTGAAAGGTTATAACTCCCATATTTATACTATCTAATCTTGTATATGTACCTATAATTTTCTTTTCTGAACATTCCATCTCCACAAGTTTTTGAGGCTCTTGAATAAATTTTTTATAATCTATGCTATTTAATCTATCCTGGCTATAAACCACATTATTATCATCATCTATTATTATGTGGAAGGTGTCATGGCTCATATTTATATTATTAATCTGATGTATTATATTTTCCATCAAATAATCTGCACCTAGTACTCCTAAAAACTCACCTTTTTTATCATATATGGGCATAGATATAGTTATAATGTTATGGTTTGTAGCTATATCTTGATATGGATTACAAAAATATATGCCCTTTGTTGTTTTTGGGCCTTGATACCATTCCATTTCTCTAAAATCTATATGCCTAAAATTTTCATACCAAAAATTAGCATCATACATTTTTCCGGCTTCATCAGTAACATATATAACTGAAAATCCTTGACCTATGGTTCTTTTTTGTTGCTCTAAATACCTGCTAATATAAACTTCATCTTTGGAATCCATTATTTGATATCCGAGGGACAATGACAGGGATTGTAGTATATTGATTTTACTGTCAAATGATGAGTTTAGTAGATTAGTATCATTAATAATGCGTTCCAGTGTTTTTTGATTTTGTTGTGATATTAAATATTTGTATATGTTCCTATAAGTAATTAAACCCAAAAAAGTCAAGGGTATGATTACAACAACCAAGAATATAATAGTTATCCTATTTTTAAAGCTTCTCTTAAAAAACATCCGTAGCCCTCCATGTATACCAGACCCACTTTATTATAGAAAACTTAAAGTTGCTTATCCTTACATATTCTTCATTCTAAGATATATAAGCCCATGGGCTGGAACAAATAAGCTTAGTAAGATTATCTTATTATATCACGTTTGTCATATTATGTATCATTTTATCTATCTTTATCGTTTAATAAAACTTCATATAAGGCTTTTAGTATAGACTTTAACTTATATTATGAAAACCCTATAGCTCTGAGCCTTTTTCAAAATTGAAATATAAAAAAGCATGTGGATATACCACATGCTTATATATTAAAAGTTGGTTTATTTGCCTTTGGCAAATATTATAAGTCGTGCACCTATCATCGACATAACACCATAGACGTAACCTAAGCAGTTAGCTCAAACCAGGCACCCCCACGGCACACGAAAGGGCTTACTTACCGTTGCTTCCTTCCGGACCTGGCGGGGTTCATAAGTTCTCGTTGCGTAGGACCCAATTATCCTCACCACTTACTTAGGGCAGACTCTACAAACATCATGCCTCCGATAAGAATTCAATCCTGCTATAGCGGGTTGCAGGTTACAGGGCACCGCTACCTCCCCATCTAGCACGACAAACTTTATAAACTTTTTAATAGACAATTACGTTCTTTTAATTAAAGAAGAAAGTAATTATCTTAACTGGCGGAGAGAGCGGGACTCGAACCCGCGGGGCCTTGCGGCCTTACACGCTTTCCAGGCGTGCCCCTTAGCCAACTCGGACATCTCTCCAAGGCTATTTATTTCTTAAGCTTCTAAAAAATTCTTTCATTATACTTGAGCATTCATCCCTTAAAACATCATATACAACTTCGGCTTTATGGTTTAATCTATCATCATCAACTATATTGAATAATGATCCGACCGCTCCACCCTTGGAATCCATAGACCCAATGAAAAGTCTATCAATTCTAGCCATAACTATAGCCCCAGCACACATGGGACAGGGTTCTATGGTAACATATAAATCACAGTTTGTCAACCGCCATCCCCCTAGAACCTGTGAGGCTTTTCTAATAGCAATAATTTCTGCATGGGCAGTGGGGTCTTTTGTACTTTCCCTTAAATTATGTGCCCTTGAGATTATTTCATTATCTCTGACAATTACTGCTCCTATGGGGATTTCTTTAAGTTCAAAGGCTTTTCTCGCCTCTTTCAAGGCTTCCTGCATAAAAAACTCTTTCATTTTTCACCTTTATCTGAATAAAATGGTGCACCTGAGAGGATTCGAACCCCCGGCACGCGGTTTAGGAAACCACTGCTCTATCCTACTGAGCTACAGGTGCATAAATTTGATGTGTAAAACTATCAGCAGAGAATATAATATCACAAAAAACCCTTCATTGCAAATATATTTTTTTCAATATATGTTAATATTATGCAATACAAAGTCTTTTTTATTCATTTTTTCATGGGCTTTAGCCCTTAAGTCCTCCTAAAAATCCATATCTATTCCATATGCTTCTATTGATTTAAACATCAAAAACCCTGAAAGTCTTAGGGTTAACAGATTATTCTTAGCTTTAATATTCTTATTTATATATACTTTTATTCCATCATTTTCAAGCATTATATAATTATCATTATTCTGGGGATACTCCATAGTCACGTATGGAACTGGTACTTTGACTCAACATCCTTGCACACTGGAATCTATTTTTATGACATCTTTATTCTTGCTTTTTAGATAATCCTTAACCTTGTCATCTATTTTTACATCCATATTGACTTGCCCCCTCTTAATAGCCTTATGATTAAAGTACCTATCCTTTACTGCATTTATTCAAGCCATTTTTCAAAATAACTATCTAGCTCTTCACCGGTAACTTCTTCACATACATTTAGAAAGTCGTCAGTATTTGCAATCTTAAATTTATATCTATTATAATATATTTTTAAAATTTTATAAAATACTTCTTTTCCATACCTATTCTTAATATCATCCAAAAATATAGCTCCCTTTGTATATACTAACAAACTGTATTCATTCCAATCCCTAAAATTATTTAGATTTTTTAATATTACCTCATCGTCTAAAAAATTAGCCTTATCAAAGACTTCTTGATTTTGGGATTTATGATATTTTTCTCCCGACCCCCGTCCATAATTCTCTGAAAAATATATGACCTCGGAATATGAAGCAAAGCTTTCATCGAGCCAAGCTTGATCTATTTGATCATTTCCGACTACTCCATACCACCATTGATGGGCAGTTTCGTGGGCGATAAGGATTTCAAGATATTTAATGAAGGCTCTATCATAATATTGGCTTCCTATAAATACTATTCCTGGATACTCCATACCGCTTGGAAAATCAGTCTGAACTACACAGTATTCTTTATAGGGATACTTACCGAAAACCTTATTGAAGGTTCCAATTGAATTTTCGGCGAATTTCAAGGCACTATTCTTTATGTCTTCATTTAACATACCATCATCGATAAAGTACATCTTTATAATCGTTTCATCTATTTCTTTTTCTAAAATTTTAAATTTTTTACTTGCTACCCATGCGAAATCTCTAAAGGCATCTGCTTCTATTTCCCACTGTCTGACATCACCTATTATTTTAGAGTCTAAGATATTTCCAGTAGACGCTATGACAAAGTCCTTGGGTGCCTTAATAGTAACACTGTAATTGCTGATATCTGAGTAGAAAGGATCTCCAATGGGATAATAGGGATCAATATTCCATCCAGAATCGTCATATACAGCGGCTACAGGATACTAATTACCTAAATTAAAGGTATCATTTCCATATCCAAATCTTTCACTGGCAGGAGGAAGCTTTATGGTATACTTCATATCTATGGATATCTTCTTTCCTGCACTTAATCCATGGGGTAAGTTTACTTCCATTATGGTATCTCCAGCTTTTCCAATACTATATGATGCATTTTTCCCATCTATATATACTTCTTCAATATCTATATATCCTTCAGCAAAACCCCTAGGATATGCATTTATAAAATCGTCAAATAAAAAGGGTGCCGTTTCCTTTTTCCTAAAGGCATTGGGGTACAAGTGAAAATAAACCTTATCTATTGAAGCCTCTTCATTGTTTATATATGTAACTCTTTGGTTCCCTTTGATAATCTTTTCTTCGGGATTGAAGTCAACATCAATATCATATTGATTAATATCATTCAAAACCTTTTTTTGAGCCCTGTCATTTACTTTATCCAGAGATTGATTGTTTTTCTTTTCTTCTGCTAGGCACCCCGTAAGCATCAATAAAAAAACTACAAAAACTAAAAGCATATTTTTAAATTTACTTATCATTTTAAATCAATCCTTTAAGGAATTTTATGGTGCTTATATTTATTTGACCAGTTCTGAGCATTTTTTGTTATAGAATGACCTTTAAATTGTTTGTGCTGAACTTAGAATACTAAGGATATCACTCGGATGCTTAAATTCATATTTAGCCTTTATTCCTTCAGAATCCTTAGCTCCCCATAGTGCCAGCCCAAAATCTATTCCGGCACCTTCAGCACATCTATAATCATAGGTTGTATCCCCTATATAAATAGTCTTTGATGGGTCTGTATCGGTTATTTCTAAAAATTTTAATAAAGGCTGTGGATCGGGTTTATGTTTTATGGTATCATCAGCACTAATAACCCATGGAAAATGATTAATTAACTTACATAATGCTAAATCATTTTCAATTTCTTTACTATTCCTAGATGTAACTATACCCAGCTTGACCTCTATTTCATCTAAGGTCTGGATAGTTTCTTCTATTCCACTAAAGGGCTCTATACACTTTAAGAAGTCGCTTATATGAATAGCCCATCTTTCCATAGCCCTATCTATATCAACTATTCCCAATTGGTTTAATGCCCTTTCTCCAGGTATTCCAAAGGTAAATGCTAGTGCATCTTCATCAAACTCCTTACCGAAGTCAACCCTTAACATCCTTTGTAACGATCCTATTACTGCCTTTTCAGTGTTTAATAATGTACCATCTACGTCAAAAACAATGCATTCATACATACTATATAGTCCCCCCATTTTCTGTGTTAAAAACAACAACCTTCCTAATTCTATATTTTACCATAATACTCCTACTACGAAAATCCTATAAATTTTCAAGTATTCCAAAAAAGAAAAAGACAATCCTTAAATATACGAATCCTCTAAAAACACATCTCGCTAGAGAAGACACATGTATTTTATGGAAGTTCCCTTTATAAAGCAGTTTTGTCCTTTCTATATTTAGATGAGAAACTGGTTTATAGGAGGAACTGGAAGAAAATATATGTGACTTCTCCACTACTAAATTTTGACTTGAACTGATATATATGTTTATTTATCTATGTCTAACTATAAAAAAATGCTATAAGTTTTGCAGCTGGCACAAGTAATATCTGCCCTAATAAAGTACCTATTAGCTTGGTTCCTATTAGCATCACAACTAAGGCCTTTACATCCTTATACTCTCTTTTCCCTCTGTATGCTTCATCGGTTATTAAGGCTGCCTTTGGATCTATAAATAATGTTAATAAAATACTTGCAATACCATTAATCATCCCAGAGGATGCAGAAGCTGCAAGTCTATTTTCAGGAACATAGATAGCAGAATAATATGCCGACAATACCCCAATGGTATATACTCCCGTTATAAGAACGTTCAGTAACAATAATCCTTTGGGTATATCCTTAAATCCCAAGCCCTTTAACATTCCTTTTTTTGGTCTAGTTACACTTTTAGCTATACGCTTAATATTTCCTCTACTAAGGGATTGAACAACTAATCCCGGTACTGACCCCGTAGCCTCAAGCTTTGATACAGCTTTAGCAAATATCTTTAAGAATGTTGGTATAAGTACAATACCTAATACAGTTCCTAGGGTAGTAGCAAAAACAACCTGTCTAACATGTACAATAGGATCATAGCTCATCTTGATACTATTATCAATCATTTTGCCAATCAATGGCCCCTGAAAGGTATTTGCAGTTCTTGAAACTAGAACTATCAAGTTAAACAATGAAAGGGACAAAGCAAAGTTGCCACTTTTTACAGAATTTAATCTTACGGAGTATGACATAGTGTCTACAAGATGAATAATTATAGTAAGAAATATTAATCCCCAAAACAATTCGGTTTTTATTATCATGATTTTCCTCCAGGGTTTAATAATTATATAGTCAATTATATTCTATATTATCCTAAAAAGCCCTTTATTAAAAATAAAAATTCGGAGCATTAAGTGCCGAATTTCTATTCTAATTCAAATCCTTTTTAACATTGAGGAAATTGCATAACTCTTACTTGGCTAAACCTAATATGAGAATATCATCCTTAATTTAATTATTTAAGATACAAGCATATTTGATGGTATAACTTTAGGGATTTTAAAACTACATGTAGTAGATGGTTTTTATAGAAAGTAATTATGCAATTTGCTCAATTTATAATTATCAATAATTTCTTTAGCTGTTTCCGACATGGCTCTACATGTGTCCATGCTTTTTTTTCTTAACATTTTATAGGCCTCATCTTCATTGACGTTAAATTGCTTCATTAAAATCCCCTTTGCTCTATCAAGTTTTTTTCTACTTTCTAAAGTTTCTTCAAGTTTTTCCACCTTTTTCTTTAGGGAATTAATCTTATTTGAATTCATAATCGAAAACTCTATCATTTGATAAAACTGATCTGGATTAATTGGTTTCATAATATAAGCAAATATATTCATTTCTCTTAATTTTTCATAGAAAGCTTTATTTGGACTATTGGTAATAAAAATAACATTGGAAAGTTTATTATCTTCTATTATATGAGCCACTTCATAGGCTGACATTCCCCATAGATTCATGTCCATTATGACCAGATTTGGAAAAACGCTTCTGCACATTCTTATAGCTCCTGCACCATCAGTAGCTTGAAATATTTTATATCCTTTTTTAATCAATAAATTACAGATTTTTTTCCTAGATGTTTCACTACTATCTGCAACTAAAATATTATACTTATTCATTACACCACTCCAAATCCCACTTGAAATCTTCTTTTTTAGCCCCAATAACTAGTAAGAGTACCTATTAAGGCACTCTTACTAGTTTTTTATTATATTATATACGTCCCATGTATTACTTAGCCTACTTCTATTATAGAATATTTCACTTCATAATATATCTATTTTTTAGAATTTTCTTAAATATCTGTCTAACTCCCACTGGGAAACATATTTTGAATATTCATTCCACTCATATAATGCGGCATTAACAAACTTTTTAGATACATGGCCTCCAAGTGCTTCCTTAACAACTTCATCCTTAGAAAGCTCCTGTACAGCCTCATATAGGTTTGCTGGAAGGCTTTCAATACCTTTTTCCTTCATCTCCAGTGCATCCATATGATAAACATTGCTAATAACTGGCTTGGGTGCTTCAATTTTATTTTTAATGCCATCTAACCCTGACTTTAGTATAGCTGCCAATGCCAGATATGGATTAGCCGATGGGTCTGGGTTTCTGAGTTCTATTCTAGTTGAGTTTCCTCTCTTAGCAGGTACCCTGATTAATGGGCTTCTGTTACTTGCTGACCAAGCAATAAGTACAGGTGCTTCATATCCTGGAACAAGTCTCTTATATGAGTTTACCGTTGGGTTTGTTACTGCGGCAAATCCCTTTGCATGCTTTATTACTCCTCCTAAGAAGTTATATGCTGTCTCAGATAGCTTGAGATTATTATTTTCATCATAGAAAGCATTCTTTCCATCTAATGTTGCAAGTGACATATTTATATGCATTCCGGAACCATTTATTCCAAATTTGGGTTTTGGCATGAAGGTAGCATGAAGTCCATGTCTTTGAGCAATAATTCTTACAACCATTTTAAATGTCATAACATTATCTGCTGTAGCTAGTGCATCTGCATATTTGAAGTCAATTTCATGTTGCCCTGGTGCTACTTCATGATGGGATGCTTCTATCTCATATCCCATTTGTTTTAGAACTATGGTCATATCCTTTCTGGCATTTCCCCCTAAATCTACAGGTGCTAAATCAAAATATCCAGCATTGTCATGGGTTTCAAGGGATGGTTCACCCTTCTCGTCGGTATGGAATAGGAAAAACTCACATTCCGGACCAACATTAAGAATATACCCAAGATCAGCTGCCTCCTTTAATACTTTTTTCAATACGTTTCTTGGGCAACCATCAAATGGTGTACCGTCAGACTTATATACATCACATATTAATCTAGCTTCTTTGGGATGACTAGCCCATGGTAATACTACAAAGGTTGATAAATCAGGTCTTAGATACATATCGGATTCTTCTATTCTTACAAAACCATCGATTGAAGACCCATCAAACATTATTTCATTATCTAATGCTTTTTCCAATTGCTCAATGGTTATTGACACATTCTTCATTACTCCCATGATGTCAGTAAACTGCAAATGAATAAACTCCACTTCCAATTCCTTAGCTTTTTTTAAAATTTCTCCTTTATTGCTCATAATAAAGTCCTCCTTATATTATTCATTTTTAATTTTCTCAAATAAAAAAACGACCACAAACAAGGGGTATATAACCCTTAGCTGTGGACGCCATTGCCCAATATTTTTTATTAAATTATTGTATATATTATATAGCATTTTATGGAAATTTTCAATAGTTTTTTAGTATTTTCTATAATTCTTTTATCCAAATTTGAAAATCTGCATCCGATGGCATACGCCAATCCCCTCTTGGAGATAGACTTACAGACCCAACCTTAGGTCCATCGGGAATACAGGATCTCTTAAACTGTTGGGTAAAAAATCTTTTGTAAAATATTTTAAGATACTTCTTTATTTGCTCCTTGGAATAATCTCCTCCAAATGCTTTTTGGGATATAAACAACATCTTTTTTGGCTTTATGCCATATCTGATCATATAATATAGGAAAAAATCATGTAATTCATAGGGCCCAATAATATCTTCAGTTTTTTGAACTATTTCACCATTTTTATCGGGTGGAAGTAATTCAGGACTAATGGGGGTACAAATAATGTTATAAAGTATATTCTTTGCTTCATGGGATACTTTATTGTCTGCAACCCACTCTACCAAGAATTTAACAAGGGTTTTAGGTACACTACAATTAACTGCATACATGGACATGTGATCACCATTATATGTAGACCATCCCAATGCCAATTCCGATAAATCTCCTGTACCTATAACGAGTCCATTGATTTTATTAGCCAAATCCATCAAGATTTGTGTGCGTTCCCTTGCTTGCACATTTTCATATATAACATCATGGTTTTCTATGCTATGTCCTATATCTTTAAAATGATGAATACAAGCATCCTTAATATCGATTTCTTTAATATCTATATTCATAGTTTTCATTAAATCCACAGCACTATTATAGGTGTGATTTGTTGTGCCAAAACCAGGCATTGTCACTCCTAAAATATTTTTTGAGGGTATTCCCAACAGCTTAAAGGTCTGAACCGTAACCAATAATGCCAATGTAGAGTCAAGTCCACCTGAAACTCCTATAACCGCATGTTCAATTCCTGTATGTTCTAACCTTTTAGCAAGCCCTGCAACCTGTATATTAAAGATTTCCTCACATCTTTCATTTACTAATACTGAATTGATTGGAACAAATGGCCTCGGCAAAATATCTCTATCTAAATCCCTTATGTCATATCCATAGCTTTGACTATCTATTTTTATGAATTTATAATTTTGGTGGTTTTCATAATCCATCTGATCAAAGAAGGTTCTATTTACCCTTCTTTCATGGGTAATCCTATCCACATCTATATCTGCATAAATAATTTGATTTTCTCTTTTAAAACGATGGGATTTATTTAAAAAATTGCCATTTTCACATATTATACAATCTCCGCCGAACACAACATCTGTGGTCGACTCATATACCCCCGCTGAGCTATATACATATCCACATATAGTGGCCGCACTGTGATGATTAACTAGCCCATTTCTATAGTCTGACTTTGCCACTAATTCATTACTAGCTGATAAATTAACTATAATATTTGCACTATTCAATGCAAGGTATGCACTTTGAGGTATAGGCGACCATAAATCCTCACATATCTCAACACCTATCCTATAATTCAATATATTATTCTCGAAAATTAAATTGCCAAAGGGATATTTTTTGCTCAACAGTTCTATTTCCTCTACTTTTCCCATAATATGTTTTCCCGATGAAAACCATCTTTTTTCATAGAATTCATTATAATTAGCTAAACATACCTTAGGTACAATCCCCTTTATATCTCCATATTGTAATGCAACGGCACAATTATATAAATTTCCATCAATAAGAATTGGCATACCTATAAAAACTAAAGTATCGATTTCTTTAGTTTGTTCCATCAGTTTTCCCAATTCCTCTAGGGCTTTATCTATCAGTAGTTTTTGATTAAATAGATCACCACAGGTATATGCTGTTAAACTCAACTCTGGAAATACAAGAACTTGAGTTTTTTTATTTTTAGCTTCTAAAATTAGCTTCAACATTTCCTTTGCGTTATACTCTGGATTGGCAATTTTCAGTTTTGGAGAAGCAGCAGCACATTTTACGAAACCATAATTATTCACTTATAATCTCTCCTTAGGCTTTTAACTTACATATAATAATCTCCTTTGCCAAGCTAGGATTAGCTTTTCCCTTAGTAGCCTTCATTATTTGTCCCATTAAAAATCCTACAGCCTTTGTCTTACCATTTTTAAAGTCATCTACGGCCTGAGGATTCTTAGAAATAGTGTCTATGATTATTTTTTCAAGTTCATTGTTTCCACTGATCTGACTTAATCCCTTTTCTTCAACAATTTCATCGGGATCTTTATCTGTAATAACTAATTCCTTAAAAACCTCCTTACCAGCGGTACGACTAATCTTGCCTTTATCAATTATTTCTATCAGCCGTGCAAGGTATTGACTTCTTATGGGAATTTCTTCCTTTTCCCTTTCCTTCAAAACCCTCAAAAGCTCTACAACAATCCAGTTTGAGACCTCCTTTGGACTTGCCCCTAGGGAAACAACCTCTTCAAAATAATTGGCCAGCTCTTTTTTTCCAATAAGTATATTTATTTCCTTAGTCCCAAGTTTATATTCCTTTGAAAATCTTTCCCTCTTTTGTGCAGGAAGCTCTGGAAGTCCGCTTTTTATTTTCTCGATTACTACATCCTCAATAATCACAGGAGCTAAATCCGGTTCAGGAAAGTATCTATAATCATGGGAATCCTCCTTAGATCTCATGGTAACTGTCCTTCCCTTAGCACTGTCCCATTTTCTAGTCTCTTGTTTTATCTTATGTCCTTCTCCATAAGTATATAGTTCTATTTGCCTCTTTTGCTCCTTTTGAAGGGCCCTTAGAATTTCTTTGAAGGAGTTCATATTTTTAATTTCAACCTTTGTATTGAGGGCTTCTTGACCTACCTCTCTCAGTGATATATTTGCATCACATCTTAATGAGCCTTGCTCCATTTTACAATCAGAAACCTCGGCATACTCTAATATGGACTTTAAGGATTTTAAAAATGCTATTGCTTCCTCTGGGGATCTTAAATCCGGCTCTGTGACTATTTCAATTAATGGCACTCCTGTTCTGTTATAATCTATCAAAGTAACAGGTTCATCTTCAAGATGGACAAGCTTTCCTGCATCCTCTTCCAAATGTATTCTCGTAAGCTTTATTCTTTTTCTATTCCCATCTACGGAGATATCTATAAATCCATTTTCGCAGATGGGTAAATCAAATTGTGAAATCTGATAGGCCTTAGGAAGGTCAGGATAGAAATAATTCTTCCTATCAAATTTGTTGATCATATTAATATCGCAATTCAATGCATTCCCAGCTCCTATGGCAAGGTTCACCACTTCTTCATTTAAAACAGGCAGTGTCCCTGGAAGCCCTATACATATGGGACAAGTATTCTCATTGGGCTTTGCTCCAAATTCAGTAGAACAAGAACAGAATATTTTTGACTTTGTAGCTAATTCAACATGTATTTCAAGTCCTATGATCGTTTCAAACGCCATCATTTAACCTCCTTTAGTTCTGGAATATTATTATGGATTCCAAGGGCTTGTTCTAAACTATATGCGGTCTGTAATAATTTCTTTTCCGTATAATGATCTCCAATGAGTTGTAGCCCTATGGGTAACTTATCTTTACTAAATCCACATGGTATTGAAATGGCTGGCAGCCCTGCAATATTTATATTTACTGTGTATATATCTGCTAAATACATCTCTAAGGGCTGCTGTGTCCTTTCTCCAATATTGAATGGTAAAACGGGAGATGTAGGGCTCAATATAATATCATAGTTCTTAAAGGTTTCCTTAAATTTATTTCTTATTTTTTTTCTGAATTTCATGGCCTTTTTATAATAAGCGTCATAATATCCTGAAGAAAGTACATAGGTACCTAACATAATTCTTCTTTTAACCTCTTCCCCAAAGGCTTCTGTCCTTGAATTTACAATGAGTTCCTCTAATCCTTCAAATTTCTCTGCCCTATATCCATATCTAATACCGTCATATCTTGCAAGATTAGAACTTGCCTCGGCAGAGGATATGATGTAATAGGCTGAAAGTCCTGACTCAGCAATTGGTAGGGAAATTTCTTCAACAATAGCTCCCATTCCCTCTAATACCTTAATAGATCCTCTTATGGCTCCATAGATTTCCGTATCCAATCCTTTTTGAAAAAATTCCTTTGGTACACCTACTTTTAACCCTTCTACGCCCCTATCTAAATCTGCTAAATAGTCCTTTACTGGCTCACTTTGAATACTAGTTCCATCCAAGGGATCATTTCCTTGTATCACCCCAAGACTTAAAGCACAGTCCTTTACGGTTTTTGTGAATGTTCCAATTTGATCTAGGGAGGATGCAAAGGCAATAAGTCCATACCTTGAGATCAATCCATAGGTAGGTTTCAAACCAACAGCCGAACAAAATGCAGCTGGCTGCCTTATGGAACCGCCAGTATCGGAACCAAGTGTAAGTGGAGCAAAGCCCGATGCCAATGCAGCAGCCGATCCACCCGATGATCCTCCAGGAACTTTGCTTAAATCCCAAGGATTTTTAGTAACTTTAAATGCGGAGTTTTCTGTGGAAGAGCCCATTGCAAATTCGTCCATATTTGTTTTTCCAATGATAATAGCTCCATCATCCTTTAATCTTTTAACCACGGTGGCATCATATGGAGGTATAAAATCCTCCAAGATTTTTGAAGCACAGGTGGTTTTTATTCCCCTAGTACACATATTATCCTTTATTGCTACTGGTATACCTCCAAGCAAGCCAATATTTTCACCCTTATTAAGCTTTTCATCGATTATTTCTGCTTCCCTTAAAGCCTCTTCTTCACAAAGGGTTATAAATGAATTGATATTTTTATCTAGCCTTTTTATTCTATCCATATAGGCCCTTATAATTTCCCTTGCTGTAAACTTTTTTTCTATATAGCCCCTCTGGATTTCGTCTATTGTCATCTTCTTTATTTCCATCAAATCCCTCCTATTCTATGACCTTTGAAATCGGAATATAGTTTTCCCTCAATTGCTTTGCATTTTGGAATAGTTCACTTTTATTATCAAAGTTTTTCATTTCATCTTTTCTAAGAACTGATTTAGCTTCCTCAAACACATCTAGATCCATATCTGATAAATCCTCACTATCAATGTTCTGAAAATGAGTTAAAATCTCCTCAAACTCATTTGCAAATTTTTCTGCTTCCTTTTCTGTAAATTTTAGCTTTGCAAGTTTTGCTATATGATCTATTATCTCAATATTGATTTTCATACTTTCCCTCCTAAGGCATTATTCTATTCATATCTCTCGGCAATAATGTAGCTTCCCTTATATTTTCTAGATCAAGAATCTTCATGGTCAATCTCTCAAGGCCTATTGCAAATCCCCCATGGGGTGGCATTCCGTATTTAAAGCTTTCTATATAAAATCCAAAATCATCGGGATTGACACCAAACTTAGTCATATTTTCCCTTAGCATACCATAATCATGTATTCTTTGTCCCCCAGTGGTTATTTCCAACCCTTTATAAATCAAATCAAAGCTTTTTGTCATTCCCTCATTTTCATCATCAGGCATTGTATACATTGGTCGTTTTGAAGCTGGATATTTCGTCAAAAATACAAAATCACTATCATATTTCTCCTTAATATACTTAGAAAATAAAGCTTCTCCTTCAGCATCTATATTACCTATTGGCGATTTCTTCCCATATTGCTCCAGTAATATTTTTTGTACCTCGGACAAGGGTATTCTAGGTATTGCTTTTATCTCACACAGCTGTACTCCTAACATTTGTAGATGCCCTTGGCAAGTTCTATTTAGGTGTTCAAATAGAAATTTCATAAAATCCTCTTCTAAGTTCATTAAATCATTTTCATCCTCTATAAATCCCATTTCTACATCCAAGCTCACATATTCATTTAAATGCCTCCATGTGTTATGAAGCTCCGCTCTATATGCATGGCCTATTTCAAATACAGCTTCAAATCCTGCTCCTACCATCATCTGTTTGTAAAATTGAGGACTTTGTGCTAAAAAAGCTCTTCTGTCAAAATAATTTACAGTAAATACTTCCGATCCCCCTTCAGTGCCAGAAGCAATAATCTTAGGTGTATGAATCTCAGAAAAACCACGACTTCTTAGATAACTTCTAAAGGCTTCCCCAATTTCCTCCTGTATCTTAAATACAGCCCTTTTATGGGGTATTCTAAGACTTATATATCTATGATCAAGTTGTGTTTCTAAGGAAGCATTTATATTCCTTTGATTTATACTAAAGGGTAATAAATCATAATATGTTTTACCAATTATTTCAATTCTTTTTACCTGTAGTTCTATTCCTCCTGGAGCCTTTTCATTTATTGAAATAGTTCCTTCCACTTCTACGGCTATCTCGAGTTTAACACGATTGATCATCTCTTCATCATCTAAAACCAATTGTATTATACCGGTTTTATCCCTTAATAGAACAAATGCAATTTTACCAAAGCTTTTTATTTTATATACCCAACCCTTTATTAAAACATCCTTTTCTCCTACTTCCTTAATTTCCGATACAAATACTCTCTTCATTCATATTACTCCTTTCCATATCAATTTTTAATAGAATTTTCAACCCTTTGAATCCCTATACAATAAAAAAACCTTTCGTCTCTATATCTAAAATATAGGGACGAAAGGTTAACTTCCGCGGTACCACCCTTGTTAGCTAAATGGCTCACTTTAGCAGTACAGAATAAAATCTCGGCTTTACTCGATACTGTCCAATGGATAACGGTTTGGCTCCGTCCAAGCCTACTCTCAAATTTGATTTCGGTTAGAAACTCAGAGATGTTCTTCAATACAAACTTTGTACTGGTCTCTCACCGTCACCAGCTCGCTCTAGGGATATTTCCTAAATATACCTAACTCCATCTTGTATTTACTCTTCTCGTCATAGTTTTTAAAATATTAATTTATTGTAACATATTATATTTTATTTTACATTTTATGTCAAGGCTATTTTTTATTTTTTATATAATGAGCAAATTGCATATATGAAAATCTAGTTCATTTTACCTTTCATTATCCAGTGCAATTTTCCCCTCATCCCCATTTCTAATTCTTATGACATTTGATACATCATATATAAATATTTTTCCATCTCCAATTTCTCCAGTATGGCAAGCCTCTTTAGCAGCTTGAACTACGCTTTCAACCGGAACCTCACATACAACTGTTTCTATTTTTATCTTAGGTAATAATTCGGGAGTATAAGGAACACCTCTGTATTTCTTTGTGGCTCCTTTTTGAACTCCACATCCCGAAACTTGAGTTACCGTCATACCCTGTACCCCGATATCATTTAAAGCTTGTTTTAATTCACTAAATTTATTGGATCTTGTTATGATCTCAATTTTTGTGATCTTAGGATTCACCCATTTCTCCCTCCTTAGCATTTACATATCTGTACTGTTTGGTTTTGTAATTTATACTTCAAAAACAGCTTTTTTATGCATTTTGATTAGTGGTGATAAATATGGATCTAGGTTCAAAATCTGCATAGCTTTCAGTTCCATGCTCTTCTTTATCTAATCCAATTTCTTCCTCTTCCTTAGTCACTCTTAATCCGATGGTTATACTTATGGTCTTGAATAATACAAAGGATGTGCCTATGGTCCACAGTGCTACAGCTCCAACTCCCAGAAGCTGAACTCCTAATAACTGTAAACCTCCACCATAAAAAAGCCCTCCATCCACAGCAAATATACCTACAAGTATTGTTCCAACTGCACCACAAATACCGTGGACACCTACAGCTCCAACGGGATCATCTATTTTTAAAATCTTATCAATAAATTCCACGCTGAATATAATGACTACGCCGGCTATTATACCAATAATACCTGCACCTAATGGAGAAACCATATCACATCCGGCTGTAATAGCTACCAAACCTGCTAATGCACCATTTAATGTCATACTTACATCGGGTTTTCCATATCTGATCCATGAGATAATCATGGCCGTAAATGCTGCAACTGCTGCGGATAAATTTGTGGTTACAAATATATGTGCGATACTCGTAAAATCTGTGCCGGATAATGTTGACCCGGGATTAAATCCAAACCAACCAAACCACAATATGAACACCCCTAAAGCCCCAAGTGTAAGACTGTGACCCTTGATCACATTGGGTTTACCTTCCTTCGTATACTTTCCTATTCTTGGTCCAAGTATCCATGCTCCAATAAGGGCTGCCCATCCTCCCAATGAATGTACCACGGTGGAGCCAGCAAAATCGTGGAAGCCCATCTGCGCTAACCAACCACCACCCCATATCCAGTGTCCTACGATAGGATAAATAATTGCACTAATCACAAAGCTATAAACAAGATATGATATAAATTTGGTTCTCTCGGCCATAGCACCGGATACTATGGTTGCTGCCGTAGCACAGAAAACCGTCTGAAAAATTAAAAATGCTTCCTTGGGTATACCTAATTCTAAATGCCCAAAGCTTCCAAGGGATAGTAAATCTAGTTTTCCGATAAAACCTCCTGTATCAACTCCAAACATAATGCTAAATCCTAGAATCCAAAAGATGAAAGACCCTATAGAAAAATCCATTAAATTTTTCATTATAATATTACCGGCGTTTTTTGCCCTTGTAAATCCTGTTTCCACCATAGCAAATCCTGCCTGCATAAAGAATACAAAAGCAGTAGCTATTAAAACCCATATCGTATCGATTGCCATAGAATGATCCATAATAAATCTCCTCCTTATTTTTTATAACTTTTTTTATTTAGAATCATGCCAGCTGTACATAATTTCTATCATAGGGATTTTAGTATAGACTTTAGCTTATATTATGAAAAGTCCATAATTTTGCCTAGCCACAATGTCATAATGCATATATAAAAAAATACAAAAAAAGACATCCACAGATTAAAAGAATTAGTATTCTCTTAATTGCAGACATCTTCGCCTTTTTAAATATTTTTTAATTTTCTTAATATTATCACATATGTTATTTTTTTTCAATACATTTGTTATATTTATCCAAAAAAATTTAAAGTAATAAACTTATTAACTAACTTAAAACCCTATAAACCTGAGCAACTTTTTATCCTTATGTGTTATATTATTGTTATACTGCTTGTACATCTATATGTAAATGTGATATATTTTTAAAAAACATAGGAGGTTTGTTTAAATTGATGCAAGCAACTTTTTCAAAAATAGAAGAAATAGACGAGTTTGTCAATTTCGTATCTAAGCTTAAGGGAAAGGTCTATTTAGAATCAGGAGAAATCAAAGTAAATGCCAAATCTATCATAGGAGCTATGTATATTATTAAAGAGCATCCCGATAATATTGTTGTAGAAGTTGAAGATGAGAAAGAAAAAAAACTCGTTTTAGATTTTCTAATGGAAGGCTGTCATTTGAAAAAATACTAATTTTATTTAACCAAGGGAATTGCATAATTACTTTCTATAAAAACCATCTACTATAGATATTCCAGTTAAACAGTTAATTTATACACATCAAAAATCCCTAGAATCATCGGATATTTTGAGATGTATAAATTAAGTTTAACTTTGGCAAATCTATATATGTGACTAAGAAAATTAATAAAAAGAAAAGAGAATGACTTCAAGAAAATAGTAAGAAAACTATCTGCAAGAACATATAAAAATTCTTAGAGTTATGCAATTTTCTCAACTAAAAAAAGCTGTTCTAGAATAAAGTTTATTATTCTGAGACAGCTTCTTTTTTAGTTGAGAAACGAAAGTAGCCTCTGAGATTTCCTTTTAGCTTCCTTTACGTACATTTTCTGATATTGCCCTTAATCAATTGATTTTTTCCATTTTCTTTTGCATAATACATTGCCATATCCACCGCCTGTATAAGTTCATCTATTTCCATACCCCTATGATATTCCATTAAGCCAAAACTGGATGTTAGCCTAATATCATTTGTGAACTGATGGTATTCAACGATACTTCTTATTTTCTCAATAAAATGACAAGCTTGTTCTGACGAGGTATTAGTAAGTAGGAAGATAAATTCTTCACCACCCCATCTTGCAAAAACATCGGATTTTCTGACATTCTGATTTATGATATCCACAAATTCTATCAGAATCCTATCCCCAATAGAATGTCCATATACATCATTTACCCTTTTAAAATCATCTATATCGCTTATAACTATGGAAAATGAAAGTTCATTTCTATTATAACGATTGATTTCATCATTTAATACTTTAAGAAAATAACGTCTATTATATAAACCGGTCAAGTCATCTTTCATTGCTAATTCAGCTAATTTCATTTCCATTTCTTTATTTTTTGAAATATCAAAAACAATTCCTGAAACAACTAATGGTTCCCCCTCCTCGTTTCTTTTTACCACCTTGCCTCGGTCATAATACCATATATAGCTTCCATCTTTCCTTTGAATGCGGTATTCCACTTCATATGAATCAGTCACTCCAGTAAGATGGTCCATCATATTTTTCATGACATAGTTATAATCTTCAGGATGCAATTTCTCAGTAAAAAATTCATATCCAATATCATCATTGATTTCATCAATAGAATATCCTAATGTTGTTACTTTTTTCTCATTATATAAAACCCTATTACCCTCAACTATCCAATGCCATTGACCTAAATTTCCAATCCAAGGAAATTCAAGAAGCTCTTTACTGTCTTTCTCTTCTTGTAAAAGCTCTATTCTATTTTCTAACATCTTTATTTGATCCAGCAAATCTTCTCTGGATAAATTCTCATATTCCATACGCTCCTCCTTATTTATGGCTTAAAACTCCCCTATTTTTCATCTTTAATATTAATTCTTTAATATAGATATTCCAGTTAAACAATTAATTTATACACATCAAAACTCCCTAGAAGCATAGGATATTTTGAGATGTATAAATTAAGATTTACCCTAAACTCCCTATAAATATGTGTTTTGTAAAATATAAATATATGGTATAAATATAAATGAACACCTATAGAATATGAATTTAAATGAAACTTAAAAAGGAGATCAAAATGGTAATAATAACTTTAATTATTTCAATGGCCGTAACATTATTTTTAGTCAGCAAAAAAGTAAATATAGGTTATTCCCTAATGACAGGAGCAGTAATTCTATCCCTATTAAATGGTAGAAGCTTTGCCTATATTTTAAATGTATTTTTACGCACCTTCTCTGAATCTACAACAATAACCTTGGCTCTTACTATAGCATTAATAACAGTCCTAGGCCATCTTATGGAAAAATATTTAATCTTAGATAGAATGATTACAGCCCTAGAACAAATGCTGAGAAGTGCAAAGGCTACCATACTAATAGCACCCGCAATAATTGGAACCCTTTTGGTAACCGGTGGAGCTTTGATGTCCTGTCCTGTTGTAGATAATCTTGGAAACAAACTAGATATTCCAAATGATAGAAGGGCATCCATTAACCTTATTTTTAGACACGCACTTTACTTCTTTTTTCCCTTATCCCCAACAATCATACTGGCTGCGGAAATAGGGGATTATAATCTTTTAGATTTTATTAAACTACAGTTCCCAATCGCAGTAGCAATGTATATATTTGGGTACATTTTTTATCTTAAAAAATATCCTCATCCAAGGCTTGAAAAAATAGAAGCAAGGCAATATATTATAGCTATTAGCCAGTTTACTTTGTATTCATCGCCCATATTAGTTAGTTTATGTGGTGTTCTATTATTTGATTTACCTTTTTATATATCCCTTGTATTTGGTATTTTATTATCCATAACCATAAACATATATGATAAATCCAAGGACGGAAAATACGATATCAATGAAAATGTATTTAAAACTATATATGAGGGTGTAAAGCCAGCTATGGTAATAGCTATCATAGGAATCATGATTTTCAAAAACGTAGTAAATGATTTTGATGCGCTATTTATTTTCCTTAATAGCCTATTAAATAAAGGCATACCTATTGAGCTATTAATTATAATATCCTGTGCCATAATATCTTTTCCCTTAGCATCTATACAACCAAGTATTGCTATACTTTACCCAATGATTTTACCCCTGGCCCCAAATCCCCATGTAAAGCTTTTATATGCCATGTTTATTTATATAAGCGGATTTATGTTCTACTATATCTCTCCCCTACATATGTGCCAGGTTCTTACATTAGAATACTTTGATGTTAAAATTAAGGATTTATACAGAAATTATGTATATATATTACCATTAACCTATTTAGTAATGTTGGCCATATATATTATGAATATTTTATAGGTTTTACAATCATATTTTTGTAAAAGGGCTTAAAAACAATCCCTTTTATTCAGACCTGGGGTATTTTAGAATGAATGGATTCGTCATTCTAAGACACCCTTCTTTTTTCTATCCACAATACCCGTATCACTTTGTATTTATTTGTCTATCAATCAACTCGATATAACTACTTGTGACAGCATCTATAGAACCTATCCCATGGTACCAGGGCTTCCCTAAAGCAGCTTTTTTAGAAAAATATCTGGATTTTAGAATTAGTTCCGGTCTATATTCAAAGTGAAGAATATCAAAATGTCCCCATTTCCCTCCCCAAATAAAATTATTATTTTCAAATACCCTAACTATTTCCTTTGGATAGGAACGCAGCCTTTTTTCACCAGCTTCCCTAGATGCCCATTTCCAATAGTCTTTTTTATCCCTTTTGAGATCAACAGCTATCCCAAATGAATGGGCACTCAATCTATTTGTACCCGCAATATATCGGTAGTTAAAGGTTCCGCTTGCAGGATATACAAAGGAATAAATTTGTGGTTTATTTTTTGCTAAGCTAGAAATCTCTTTCATAACCATCTTTAAGGAATCCGCAGCTTTATTGTTACTATTAAAAGGATAATTCTTCTGACCAATCCTTACATTATCAAGATTTAATTGAATTTTCTGACTGGAATTTCCATAAACCTCCTTCAGTAAAGGATATACTCTAATACGTCCTGGATCAAAGCTCTCATCCATTAGGTGTGTACTCTGGGTGAGAGGATAAATTTGCTCCATCATATCCTGTATATCTGGATTATTAAGTTTTTCTTTAGTTCCCTTTTTCCTTTTATCATCATAAAGAATTTTCCCCCCAGATTTCATTCCCACATATACATTACCCTCCTTATCCTTTTCTATACCCACAATATACTCTGGATAAGCCATCATCAAACATAAAATATCCCTTTTCATATTTATAACGTAGCTTTTATCATCAACGCTTTTAACAACAATATTTTGTATCCATTCTTTTTCCATACAACCTGTAACCATAAGTAAACATATGCTCATTAAACATATCCCTATCCTCTTCATAAGCTACTATCACCCTTAGTTTAGAATATTTTTTATGTCTATAGTATTTGAAAAAGAATAAAAAAAGAATCATAGAAAGTTTTTCTATGATTCAGATTGTTGACAAAGTCAACAAGATGGCAGGCTGTTGAGAATTTCGAAGTTCGAGGCGTGCTGAAACCGAGAGGCTGCAGCGTATATAGACATACGTAAGGCTTCTTGGTTGAAGCAACAACGAAGAAATTCGGGTTTGTCAACGGCCTGAATCATAGAAAGTTTTTCTATGATTCTTATATAGGTATGTTACTAAAGAAAATTACACTTCTATATTACTGTATTCTTCTCATTGCTTTTACTCTATCATTTTCATTTAATATTTTTTTCCTAAGTCTTATTGAATCTGGCGTTACTTCCACAAGTTCATCGTCTTCTATAAATTCAAGTGCTTCTTCAAGTGTAAATACCTTCGGAGAAAGAAGCTTTATTGCATCATCACTACCAGAAGCCCTTGTATTTGTAAGCTTTTTATTTTTACATGGATTAACGGTCATATCCTCTTTTCTACTATTCATACCTATTATCATACCCTCGTATACCTCTGTAGCGGGTTCTACAAACATCAAAGCTCTTTCGCTCAAGTTAAATAGTGAATATGCCATGGTACTGCCCTTTATTTGAGAAATCAATACTCCATTACTCCTTTGTGGAATTTCACCCTTATGGGGCTCATATCTTTCAAAGGATCTCACAAGAGTACCTTCACCCCTCGTATCATTGATAAATTGACTACGATACCCTAATAGGCCTCTAGTAGGAACTAAAAATTCTATTCTAGTATATCCATTTTCTGTTTCCATATATTCCATAAGACCTTTTCTAAGATTTAGCCTTGATATTACTGTTCCCGAATATTCATCGGGTACAGATACTATTACTCTTTCAACGGGCTCATGTAAAATGCCATCTATTTTTCTCATCAATACCTCTGGTTTAGATACAGAAAGCTCATATCCTTCTCTACGCATGTTCTCAAGTAAAATTGATAGATGAAGCTCTCCTCTACCCGAAACCTTGTATCCATCGGAATTTTCTAGTTCCTCAACTCTTAAACCAACATTGACCTCTAATTCTTTCTCAAGCCTTGCTCTAATATGTCTTGTAGTTACATATTTTCCACTTTTACCGCAGAATGGTGAATCATTAACTAAAAAGTTCATTGATAGTGTAGGCTCTTCAATCTCTATCATTTCAAGGGGATCTAACTTATCAACATCACAGATTGTTTCCCCTATGGATAAATCTGCTATCCCTGCTACCACAACTATATCTCCGCTGTAGGCATCACTTTTCTCTACTCTATTCAAGCCCTCATATACAAACATCTTAGATATTTTACCATTTCCTACATTACCGTCCCTTTTATAAATAGCTACCTGCTGACCGGATTTTATCTTACCCTTTGTTATTCTTCCTATTCCAAGTCTTCCTATATAATCGTCATAGCCAAGGGAAGAAATCTGAAGCTGTAAATTTTCATCATCCTTGTCATCATAAGCCTCAACATGATCTAATAACAATTCAAATAAGGGCTTAAGACTGTCACTGTCTTGATCCATTTCTCTTTTTGCTATTCCTTCCTTAGCAATTCCATATACAATAGGAAAATCTAACTGCTCATCATTTGCATCTAGATCAGCAAAAAGGTCAAAGGTCATATCTACAACGGCTTCTGCTCTTTGGTCTTTTTTATCTATTTTATTTATAAATAGAATTGGTTTTAATCCCCTTTCAAGGGCTTTTTTTAGTACAAATCTAGTTTGAGGCATAGGTCCTTCACTAGAATCAACTAAAAGAATAGCAGTATCTACTGTTTTAATAATTCGCTCAACCTCCGATGAAAAATCGGCATGGCCAGGGGTATCAACTATATTTATCTTTACGTCATTATATTCTATAGAACAGTTTTTAGAATAAATAGTGATTCCACGTTCCCTCTCTAGGTCATTGCTATCCATTACACAATCTACTACCTCTTGATTCTCTCTAAATACTCCACTTTGACTAAGCAATGCATCAACCAAGGTAGATTTTCCTGCATCTACATGGGCAATTACTGCAATATTTATTATTTTTTTCTTTTCCATTATAATATCTATCCTTTCAATTTTTTCACTTCTATAATAGTACACTTTATTTTGTTTTTAATCAATCAATATTATGTAAAATACATAAATTGTATAATTATATGAGGAAATTGAATAACTCTTACTTGGCAGAATTGCATAATATATATGGTATAGCTTTAAGAGTTTTAAAACTACATGTAGTAGATGGTTTTTATAGAAAGTAATTATGCAATTTGCTCATATCAATAAAAAATCCATCTATATTATCTAGATGGATTATCTTATTAATTAATATGATGATGTATATAGGACATTTATTCTTTTTGTTTTAGGATTTTGTATTATTTCTGCTTCCACTTCAAAAACTTCTTTCAGCATGGAACTGGTTACAATCTCTCCAGGATATCCTGTATATCTGACCATCCCATCCTTTAGTACAATCAATTTATCACAAAATGTCGCTGCTATATTTATATCATGTATAGCAATAAAGGTGGTTAATTTAAGGCTTTTAATATATTCTATGATATTCAATTGATGCTTAATATCCAAATGATTGGTCGGTTCATCCATAATCAATATATTGGATTGCTGGCATATGGCTCTTGCAATCATCACCCTCTGCTTCTCTCCACCGGATAGACTCAAAAAATTTCTATCGTAATACTCTTCCATTTCTACCCGCCTGAGTGCCTTCAATGCCACTTCTATATCGGAGTGATTATTAGAATCAAAAAGGGATTTATGGGCATATCTTCCCATAAGTATTATATCTATGACTTTAAAATCAAATCCAGTTGCTATATCATCCTGGGACACAACCGCCATCCTTTTAGCTACTTCCTTATTGGTCAGCTCTTGTATCCTTTTATCTTCTATATAGATACATCCACCTGTGGGCTTAAGTACCCTATAAATATTTTTCAGTAATGTTGATTTACCCGATCCATTGGGCCCTATTAAACCAACCATGGTTCCCGATTCAATTTCTAAGCTTATGTCCTTTAATAGCTTCTTATTATCTATATCAAAACATAGCTCCTTAACCTCAAGTGTAATCATCTTCTACCTCCAAAACTATAGCTTCCACGCTTAAGCAGCCATAAAAAGAACGGGGCTCCTATAAGTGAAGTAATAACACCTACGGGCATCTCTTCCGGTGCAAAGATGAGTCTGGCACCAATATCAGCCCAAATAAGAAGTATAGCACCTAGGAAACAGGAGACTGGTATGACCTTTGAATGTTCTGATCCAACAATGGTTCTAGCAGCATGGGGAATTACTAATCCTACAAAACCTATAACTCCTGTAAGGGATACAATAACCCCTGTTAATATAGTGGTGACTAAAAGGAGTATATTACGCATTTTCTTTACACTAATTCCCATGGTAATTGCAATATTATCTCCTAGAAGCATGCCATTTAAGGACTTACTAAGGATTTGAAGAATACAAGCGGATAAAAGAACCACCACAAGGGGAAGCAATAACTGAATCCATTTTATACCGGAAACACTACCTGTCATCCAAAATAACGCAGATTTTACAAGTTGCTCATCCTTGACACTAAATACTAATATATTAGTAAATGATGAAAATATGGCTGAAACTGCCATTCCTGTCAATACTAATTTAGTTGCAGTAAATTCTCCGTTTGTATGGGCGATTGTAAAAACTATACATGAACTTATAATAGCACCAATAAAAGCCCCAATTGGAACTGCATACATACCAAAACCTGACAAGGCACCTATGATTATAGCTGCAACTGCACCGGTAGAAGCACCAGAAGATATCCCCAGTACATAGGGACCTGCTAAAGAGTTCTTTGTCAGTGTCTGCATACATATTCCTGCCACTGAAAGTCCCACACCGGCAATCGCTCCCATTATTACTCTGGGAAATCTAATCTGCCATACTATTGTATCCGTAGAACGCTTCCATATTTGATCAAAGTAATCCCTTTTTAAAATATGATTGGTGAGTATCTTAAAAACATGACTTATATCTATTTTCACTGGTCCAAGTATAATACCACATATAATTGACACCAATAAAAGAAAGCTCAAAGTAATAATTAGAATAGAAAATACGGCTTTGGATTTCACCAAAGCCTCATTTATCATTTTAATATTATTTTTGTCAGCTACCATAACTATATCCTTTATTTAAATGCTTCAGGATGAAGACCCTTAGCTATATCCTCTACAGACTGTGCCACCCTTATTCCAGGGAATACACTTGATAGGGTAACAGTAATAAAATTATCATTCTTAATTGCATTTATATCTTGAAGCATAGGATTAGACTTTAAAAATTCAATCTTTTCCTTAGCTGTAGTTTTTCCATAATCATTAATAACAATATAGTCGGGATTTCTGTCTACAACTGTTTCCCAGTTAACATATGACCATGTTTTATCTATATCATCAAATATATTTTTACCACCAGCTGTTTGAATAATATATGTTTCTAAGCTCTTACCAGCTGTATATGGTTTATCTGTTCCAAAGTCATATACAAATACCTTAACGGGTGTTGAGCCGTTAACCGCTCCCGCTACCTTAGCGATTTTTGCCTTCATATCTTCAACGAATAAAGCAGCTTTATTTTCAATATTGAATATTTTACCTAGGTTATAGAAATCTTCATATACATCATTAAAATCAGCATTATTGGTATAGGATGCCTTTGCAGCATATGGTTTTATTTGATTTTCAATCATATCGTCCATGGTTGCACATTTATAACTACTAGTAAATACACTGCCTCTACCATAAACAAAGTCAGCCTCTGTATCTAATAGCACCTCAAAGCTTGGATATTTTTCAGCTAAGGCAGGAATCTTATCAAACTTCTCCTTATATTGAGGAAGAATTCCCGCATTATTATAGGCTGTTCCTATCATTTTCTCTTCTAATTCTAAAGCAAGCATAACCTCGGTTGTATGTGAATTCATGCTTACAACCTTTTGAGGAATTTTATCAAAGCTTATGTAATGATTATATGTATAAATTGATACGGGCTTAAATGGTGAATTAACTAAAACAACTTGTCTCTTATCATCCCATTTAACCTCACAAGCTAATGCTTCTCCTACAAATTTAGCTGACACCATAGCATTTCCTTCAATTAATTTAGCTGGTACATCTAAAGCAACTTCTTTTCCATCAACTGTAGCTGCTTTTTTGTCTAGTGTAATTGATATTTTCTTTTCTCCCTTTGTTATTTCAGCTGTTTTTGTCTTGTCATCCCATTTCACTTCAGCACCTAAAGCCTCAAAAATTCCTCTCATAGGTACCATGATTCTTTCATTCTCTATGATTGGTAAGGCATCTGTCTTTAAATAAGACCCATCAATCATTACTTTAGCGGCCTCTACACTTTTTTCTGGAGCTGCACTTACAGAGCTAATTGAAAGCCCTAGCAATAATGTTGCAATTAAACAAATGGTAATAAATTTTTTCACTTAAAACTCCTCCTTTAATTTAATCTTATTTTGTAAAGCATAAAAAAGGAGCCGTCTCAAAATATAATTCCTTGAGTTCAGCTCCATATCAGCATAAAAACTAGCAAGTCGGTAAACTATAGAGATTTACTTGGAACTCTCTATAATAAACTAGTAATGTAATAGTTTTCATTTCTTTGGCATCTCAACTTTTCTCGGAAGTATACACCCTAATATTAAGCAGGTCTCCTGACTTGTAGATCATAGCTTTTTCCACGCCTTCTCAGAATTTCTTCCAATGGCATAATGTAGAAAAGCTCCCTACTTACAGTGGCCGGACCGTTTGAGGTTTTCACTCAATTCCCTTTTAATTATATATAAACTTAATATCTACCATATGAAATTATTGTCAAAATTCGTCTAATTCTTTAAATCAAATTATATAATAGTAAATAATATTAGTCAACAGTCCATAAATCCTTAGCTGAGGAAATATTATTACTCTAACTCCACTGGATTTAATATGGAAATATTATCCTTAATTTATACATATACAACTACTAAGTGTTTCTGGCATTTTAGACTTGTATACGTTAAAGCCCATACTAAAATCCCTATATGACATATTTTGTGCAATATAAATTTTTTCATAATTGTAAAAAAATTCATTGATATTTTGGAAATTTCATGTAAAGTTATATATATATGAATAATATTTTTGGGGGTGTATATATGGAAAGAGTAGAAAAGCTTTTAAAAATCATGAAGGAAAAGGAAGTTGATGGATTTTTAGTGTCCTCTGAAGCCAATGTAACCTATTTAAGTGGTTTTACCGGTGACTCTTCTTATCTTGTGGTATCTCCCAAGGGCTGTGCCTTTTTTACAGATGGTAGATATACAGAGCAAGCCGAGAACCAGTGCCATGAAGGAATAGAAGTACTCAAATGGTTAGAGAATAAACGAAACGATGTTAAATCCTATAATCATGCAGTTAAAGCCTTTGGAATAAAAAGACTGGCCTTTGAAGCTACAGAAATACCCTATTCAACATATGAATTACTTAGTAAAGGTTTAAGTGAAGTAGAGCTTGTTCCCCTTAAGGGTATTATAGAAGAGATTAGAATGATAAAGGATAACAAAGAAATAGAATCCCTTAGAACTGCTTGTGAAATCTCCGATAGGGCCCTTGCACTTACCATTCCATATATTAAGCCTGGAGTAACTGAGATGGACATTGTGGCAAGACTTGAATATAATCTTAAATCTAATGGTGCAGAGGGCTTATCCTTTGATACTATGGTTCTATCTGGAGCAAAAACATCTCTGCTCCATGGTCATGCAGATAGTAAGCAAATAGAAAATGGCGATTACATATTATTCGATTTCGGAGCTTTGTATAAGGGATACCATGCGGATATGAGTCGTACCTTTGTACTTGGAAATGCTAGTGACAAGCAGAGAGAGGTATATAAGATCATTCAAAAAGCTCAAATGGAGGGAATAAAGTCCCTACGACCTGGTATATCTGGGCAGGTTCCTGATCAAAGGGTAAGGGAAGTCATCCCACAGGAATATATTGACTACTACTATCCGGGCTTAGGCCACGGAGTAGGATTACAAATTCATGAAAACCCAAATTTATCACATGACTCTACTTTTACACTTGAAAAAAATGTGGTTTTAACGGTGGAACCTGGTATCTATATACCCGGTTGGGGTGGCTTAAGGATTGAAGATACCGTACTGATTACAGAAGATTCCTATGAAATTTTAAATAAGTTTCCAAGGGATTTAACAGTATTATAATGATCTATAAAAAATGAAAGGGCTAAAAGTCCTTTCATTTCAGATTGTTGACAAAGTCAACAAGATGGCAGGCTGCCTAACAATTCGAAGTTCGAGGCGTGCTGAAACCGAGAGGCCGTAGCGTATACAGACATACGTAAGGGTTCTTGGGTGAAGCAACAACGAAGAAATTCGGGTTTTTAGGCAGCCTGAAATGAAGGGGCCAAAAGTCCTTTCATTTTTTTATACCTAGAAAACAATCCAAATCCCTTCATAAACTGACCTATTTCTTTCATTCATATAACCTATACTATGAAAACCCTATATAACTGCCAATTTCAACTAAATTTTAAATTTAACTCAATAATGATTGACAATTTAGTAATAAAAGTATAACATCAAAAAGGTTATACTACTTTATATATGGAATTCAAATATAGATAAACAACATTAAGACTTAAAATATAGATATTCCAGTTAAACAGTTAATTTATACACATCAAAAATCCCTAGAAACATCGGATATTTTGATATGTATAAATTAAGTTTAACTTTGGGAAATCTATATTTCAAAGAAAATAATGAACGTTTCTAAATTTTTTCTTTGAAATGTATTAAACCTTGAAGTTGTTTATCTTTAATAAAATTTAAAATAAAGGAAGATTAAAATGGCGGTAGAAAATTTAAGCTTTATTGATGAGGTTAGAAGAAGAAGAACCTTTGCAATCATTTCCCATCCCGATGCTGGAAAAACCACATTGACAGAAAAGTTTCTCCTATATGGTGGTGCCATTCGTTCAGCTGGTTCAGTTAAATCAAGAAGATCAAATAAACATGCAGTGTCTGACTGGATGGAAATTGAAAAACAAAGGGGTATTTCCGTTACCTCAAGTGTACTTCAGTTTGAATACAACGATTTTTGTATTAATATCCTTGATACACCGGGTCATCAGGACTTCAGTGAAGATACCTACAGAACCCTTATGGCAGCCGATAGTGCTGTGATGGTTATTGACTGCTCCAAGGGTGTTGAAGATCAGACAAGGAAGCTTTTTCATGTCTGTAAAATGAGAGGAATTCCAATTTTCACTTTTATCAACAAGCTAGACCGTGCAGGTAGAGATCCCTTTGATCTATTAGAAGATATTGAGAAGGTATTGGGTATTAGATCTTATCCCATGAATTGGCCAATCCGTTCTGATAATAGCTTCAAAGGAGTTTATAATCGTCAGAAAAAACAAATCGAGCTTTTTGATGATGGTAACCATGGACAATCTATTGCTAAGGCAATAAGAGGCAATGTATCCGATGAAAAATTCAGTGATCTATTGGGTGAAGATATACACCAGGAACTCCTTAGTGAAATCGAGCTTTTAGATATCGCAGGGGATGATTTTGACTTAAATCAAATATTAGCTGGTGAGTTAACCCCTGTATTTTTTGGAAGTGCCCTTACTAACTTTGGTGTAGAACCATTTTTAGAATCCTTTTTAGATATCACTATGCCTCCAAGGCCTCGTACCAGTAATTTAGGTGAAATAAATCCCGAATCCGATAATTTTTCTGGATTTATCTTTAAAATACAAGCGAATATGAATCCTGCCCATAGGGATAGGATAGCGTTTCTAAGGATTTGCTCCGGTAAATTTGAAAAGGGAATGACGGTTAATCATGTTCAGAAAAATAAAAAGGTGCGATTAGCACAGCCACAGCAGTTTTTAGCCCAAGATCGTGTCATAGTAGATGATGCTTACCCTGGTGATATCATTGGAATCCATGATCCTGGTATCTTTAATATTGGAGATACCCTATCTCAAAACCAATCGGATTTAAGGTACGATGGTATACCACAATTTGCCCCTGAGCATTTTGCAAAAATAACTACAAAGAATTCCTTGAAGAGAAAACAATTTTTAAAGGGCATTACTCAGTTAGCTGAAGAAGGTACTATACAGGTATATAAACGCCCTAACATTGGTATTGAGGAATTAATCATTGGCGTAGTTGGAGTACTTCAATTTGAAGTACTAGAATATCGTCTTAAAAATGAATATGGCGTGGATATTCTAAATGAAAAATTACCATATCGATATATTCGCTGGGTTGAAATGGATAATTTTGATCCTAATAAATTCTCTATAACAATGGATACAATGATCGTTGAAAATGAAAAGAAGGAACCTGTACTTTTATTCCAAAATGAATGGTCCGTTAGAAGTGTAGCAGAACGTAATCCAAATGCTATATTAAGAGAAGTTTCTTTATAAATTATTGATAAAGGAGTAAATCAAATGGCAGAAAAGGTGTTAGTTGTTCATAAAGACTTGTTAAAAGAATATTTTAAAGATATATCCTATGGACTGATAGTGGATAATACCGACTTGATATTTGATAAAGCTTTAAAAAATCACTCTTTCTTGGATAGAGATATAGCTGAATATGATTATGATTATAGACAAATTATCCCCTATATCATAGTCAAAAATGAAGATTCCTATTTACTTTTAAAGAGACTAAACAAGCAAACTGAAAAAAGACTTCATGGTAAATACTCCTTGGGTGTGGGTGGACATATAAATCCTGACCCATCGAATAAATATGAAAATGTTATTATGAGTGGTCTTTATAGGGAGCTTAATGAGGAAATATCCATTAAAGAACCCTTTGAGCTGACTTTTGCAGGTGTAATAAATAATCAAACAAGCGATGTAGGTAAGGTTCACGTAGGCTTCCTATATATATTGGAAGCAAGCTCCTTGGATTTTGAAGTCCTAGAGAAGGAGAAAATGACGGGAGAATGGGTAACCCAAGAGGAATTGACTGCATATTATGAATACCTTGAGGGCTGGTCTCAGATTGTTTTTGATAATTATATTAAATAGATTTAAAGGGATTGTAGACAAAGGCTACAATCCCTTTCTATTTTCATACTATTTAGTAATCTTCTCTAATCCACCCATATATGGTCTAAGGGCCTTTGGAATTACTAATGAACCGTCTTCTTGCTGATAGTTTTCAAGTATGGCTGCAAAAGCTCTTCCCACTGCCAAGCCTGAACCATTTAATGTATGGACAAACTGAGCCTTTCCCTTTGGCTCTGGTCTAAATCTAATGTTTGCTCTTCTTGCTTGATAGTCCTCAAAGTTACTACAAGAAGAGATCTCTAGGTATCTATCGTAGCTAGGCATCCACACTTCTATATCATAGGTCATGGCTGCACTAAAACCTAAATCTCCACCACATAGTCTTACGACTCTATAGGGAAGTTCTAATCTTTTCAAAACTTCCTCTGCCGCTGCAACTAAGCTTTCCAATTCCTTGTATGAATCCTCTGGTTTAGCAAATTTAACTAATTCCACCTTGTTAAATTGATGCTGACGTATAAGTCCCCTTGTATCTCTACCGGCAGACCCTGCTTCTTTTCTAAAGCATGGTGTATAAGCCGTATGATAGATAGGAAGTCTGTCTACATCTAATATTTCATTCATATATAGATTGGTTACGGGAACCTCTGCTGTAGGTATTAAGAAAAAGTCCTTACTTGGTAAATGGAACATATCATCTTCAAATTTAGGAAGCTGACCAGTTCCTGTCATACTATCTCTATTTACCATAAATGGCGGCAATACTTCTTCAAATCCATGGTTTTCTGTATGAAGGTCCAGCATAAAGTTAATAAGTGCCCTTTCTAGCCTTGCTCCTAATCCCTTATATACTGTAAATCTTGACCCAGTAATCTTTGATGCCCTTTCAAAGTCAAGTATTCCTAGGTCAGAACCTATATCCCAATGTGCTTTTTTATCAAAATCAAATTTTGATGGTTCTCCATGGGTTCTAACTAATTCATTATCATCATCACTATTACCCATAGGTGTATCATAACGTGGTGTGTTTGGTATACCAAGTAGTGTTTGTTTAATTTCATCATCTACATCCTTTAGTTTACCATCTAGCTCCTTTATTTTTCCTGAAAGCTCCTTCATTTCATTTAATATCTCTGATGCATCCTTGCCTTCCTTTTTTAGTTTAGGTATTTCCTTAGAAACGGTTTTTTGTCTATTTTTCATTTGCTCAACTTCTGCTATTATCCCTCTTCTGTCTTCATCAAGCTTTATTATTTGTCCTAGTCCAAAATCACCCTTTGTTCTCTTCTCAACAAGCTCTTTTACCTCGTCAAAATCACTTCTAATTCTTTTAATATCTAACATTTTTAAAACCTCCTTCTTGTCTTATAGGTATTCCTTACAAAAAAATTAAAAACCCCTCATCCCTTATATAGGGACGAGAGGTATATTCCCGCGTTGCCACCCTGATTGACTAAAATAGTCCAGCTCTTAGCATATTAACGGTTGCTAACCGATTAAGCCTAATATGGATAAAAAACACTGAAATTTATTAATCTTTAAAGTTGTTTTATCTTTATAGATATTCCAGTTAAACAGTTAATTTATACACATCAAAAATCCCTAGAAACATCGGATATTTTTATATATATAAATTAAGTTTAACTTTGGGAAATCTATATATATTCAGCTTAGTAACTCCAGGACGGATTCAATAGATAGTTATATCGACTTTCACCCACCGCCGACTCTCTAAAAAAACTATTCTATTTACTATTTCCCTTCATAGTCTTTTATATATTATTAATAATATAGTTTTCGTAATTTTAGCATAATTAATCATATTTTTCAAGGGAAATATATAAAAATTTTCAAAAATTTTTTGTGTTTTTTATTGCCCCCTCCATAATATCCGTATACATTTTTATTTCTAGGCTATACTTAAAATATAAATAGATAATCCAGATTATCCATAGAAATTTTAAGATATTTATAATCCGGTATAATAAAGGAGTCGATGATATGAACAGCTTTGACAAAATTGATATTTATGCAAAAATCGGAGATTTAAAGGATATAGATTATAGGAATACCCTAGCCATAGCAACTCTTATTGAACTTTTAGTTGAAAAAGGAATAATAACTAGACAAGAATTTTATCGTAAATCCTATGTTCTTGATAACATGTCCACGGCTGAACTGAAAGATCTAAGGTCATTGAATAGATGAGGAAATTGCATAATTTTTACTTGGCTAAACCTAATATGCGAATATCATCCTTAATTTGATTACTTAGGATATAAACATATTTGATGGTACAGCCTTAAGGATTTTAAAACTATATGTGGTAGATAGTTTTTGTAGAAAGTAATTATGCAATTTGCTCAGATAAAAAATAAAACCCTGATAAAATCAGGATTCCATATAACTTATATTGTTCTTTTTAGTTTGTTAAATATTTTCTTTTCTATAGCATCAATTTCTTTTTTCATTTTTCTAGGAGGAATATCAAACTTTTTTGATAAGTCCTTTATTTTTATTGGTCCTTTTTCATCTAAACCAAATCTGAGTCTAATTATCTCTTCTTCTCTTTCATCTATGTCTGAGCTTTTATTTATTATTTCGTTAATTTTTTCTTTGATAGCCTCCAAGGCTTCTGGAGTAATACCTTCCATAACTCTTCTCCTCTTAGTTTACTTTGTAATGTCAGTTTTCAATGCATTATTAAATTTATTAAAATAATTAAAGGTTCCTATTACACAGGCTATTTCTATTATTTGTCCATCATCAAAATATTTTTTCATATCGTTGTACAATTCATCTGAAATATTATTTGAATCCGTGGTCATTACCTCTGCAAATTCTAAGGCAATAAGCTCTTTTTCTGTAAACAGCTCAGGATTTTTTAGCTTGTTTGCCATTTCTTCTATAGTATCGTCCGATACCCCTGCCCCTTTTGCAATGGCAGTATGGGATGAAAGTCAGTAACCACATTCGTTCATTTGAGAAACTCTAACAGCAATCATTTCCTTCAGCTTAAAATCTACAGTTCCAGTTTTTAACACTGCCATAAAATGATCAAATGCAGTTTTTAAAAGCTTGGGTCTATATGCAAGTGTTCTAAACATATTTGGAATATTTCCTCTGTCCCTTAAGAAGTCTTCAAAAATTTCCTTCGCTTCATTATCCACTTCATTAGGCTCTAAAGGTTTTATCCTTGCCATTATTTCACCTCCCAAAGTATCTTCACTTGGCATTTTTTTAAGAAAAAACACCTCTGATTTATGGACTTTATGTACTGGATTTTTAGTAACATATACTTATCTTAATCTACCGTACCTCTTTGACGTAGTCTTCATAATATGGGATTGAATAAGATAAGAAGACAAATTATGCTCCCTCACTTTTTTTATGAAGAATAATGATTTAATAAATGATAATATTTTTTTCATGGTACGCACCTTTCTATATATATTATTATGATTAGTACAATGAATATTATCTGAGAAAATGTAATTTTTTAGATTTACAACTCTAGCTTTTTCAAACTAAAGGAAAGCAGTTGTTTTGAGAGATCTAGTATCCCTTGATCATCCTTAGAATTATATATATCAAGTACAATCTCTTCCTCCACAGTATCCTTCAATAGCTCCTTTTGTTTCAATACATTTCTAAGATGTCTAGCAGTTCCTTCATTTCCATCAATTATGTTAATATTGTCTCCAACAAATTTCTTTATATCATCCTTTAAAAATACATAGTGGGTACAACCTAAAACAATTGAAGAAACTTCATCTATTTTTATACCATTAAAGCATTCTTTTATACTGACCTCAACCTCTTCATTTTGTAAGCTACCCTTTTCAATAAGCTCCACAAGCTTTGGACATGGGAGCTTAACAATAGCTCTTTCCTGACCATATTTGTTCATCAAAGCCTTAAATTTCTCTTCTTTTAATGTCATAGAGGTAGCCATAACAACTATCTTACCCTTGGACTGCAATGTAACTGCGGGCTTTAAAGCTGGCTCCATTCCTATAACAGGTATACTATATTTTTCTCTAAGCTCCTTTATCGCAGCACTAGTTGCAGTGTTACACGCCACAACAATAGCCTTTACTCCTTTATCAATAAAGAAATCACATATGTCTATACAAAACTTTTTTACTTCTTCAGGAGTCTTGATACCGTAGGGAGCATTTCCTGAGTCGCCGTAGTATATATACTTCTCATTTGGCAAATATCTAATAATATCTGCCAAGACACTTATACCACCCATACCGGAATCAAATATCCCTATAGCAAGATCCTTGCCATCTCTCATTTTTAAACACCACCGATTTAAAATAATCTGCCTATTAATTATTATCTATTATATCACATCTCAAATTACAAAAGTCATAAATTATAATTTGAGGGCTGACTCAAAGGACAACCCATGAGTTCAGCCCCAAGGTATTTGACAACAAATGAAGTTGATTTTTGACTGGAATCCCTATAAAATACCATCCTTCTTCACTTTAATATTCTGTACCTTGAACATCCTTAAGTTCATTTAACCTATTAAGTATAGCCTTTAGCTCCTCTATAAGTCTTCCATATTCAGCCCAATCACCTTGTCTTTGTGCCTCAGTGGATCTTTCAAATACATCGTTGGCCCTTATTATCAATTCATTTACATCCGTAGTATCATCATCGGGTATAATTGGTCGTGTAGGCTCAGTAGGCTTAGGTATATCTGGTTTTGGCTTTTCCTCTTCCTTCCCAAATATCTTTTCTAAAGCCGCTTCCAAGGTTGGTTCCATAACTATTTTTTCTCCATATGCTACTATAACTCTTTTAACCTCTGGTAGACTATCCTTAGCATCTGCTTGCAAATATATAGGTTCAACATAAAGCAGTGAATTTTCTATAGGTATTGTAAGTAAATTTCCTCTAATAACGCTGGAACCCTGCTGATTCCAAAATGTAAATTCTTTAGATATCGTAGGTTCAGAGTCAATTCTATTTTCTATTTGCATAGGTCCATAAACATTCTTACTTTTTGGAAGCTTATATACTATCAATTTACCATAGTGTTCTCCATCATTTCTACCTATTAGAAGAGCTGTCATATTTGGTTTTTCCTTAGGTGTATAGGGAATAGATAATATAAACTCTTCTTTTTCCTCATCTGGAAGCTTCATCATAAGGTAATTTGACTCTATAAGTTGATTTTCATTCTGATATTTTTCATTCGCTATATACCATTCATCCTCTTGATTATAGAAAACCCTTGGATCTTCCATATGATATATTCTATATACATCAGACTGTATATCAAATAGCATTTGTGGATACCTTATATGGGATTTAAGTCCAGCTGGCATATTGTCCATAGAAGTAAAAAGCTGTGGGAATATTTTAGAATAAGTTTTTACTATTGGATCATTTTCATCAGCTAAATAATAGGTCGTATCTCCATTATATGCATCAATAACAACCTTAACAGAGTTTCTAATATAATTCATTTTTGAATCGGAAATTGGTTCTGAATATGGATAGTTACTGCTCACTGTATAACCATCAATAATCCAGTAAAGCTTTCCTTCATCCATTACTATATATGGATCAGAATCATATTCTATATAGGGCATTATTTTTCTGACTCTATCATGAATATTTCTATTTAAGACTATCTTACTTTCTGAATCAATATTACCGGATAGAAGCATCTTTAAACTTCCTTGCTTGTAAGCATATAAAAGCTTATTTATACCACTCAATTTAATTCCTGCATTTCCTCCATAAGTACTTTCCACATTGGAGTTTCCCTTTGGATAATCAAACTCCTTTTCCTTTGTATTCACTATGATATAATCGTTAGTCAATTCACCAAAGTAAATTTCCGGTCTTTCCACCTCGAATCCCTCAGTTCCCGTGGTGGGAGGTATATTTTTTATAAGCATTTCTGGAAGTCCTTCAGATGTTATTTTATTTACAGGGGACATTACTATACCGTATCCATGGGTATATATCAAATGCTTATTAATAAATGTTTGTCTTTCTTCTTTTATCTCTCCTTGGTCAAGCTCTCTTGGTGATAAAAATACCTGTCTGTATTTTCCATCTATATAATACCTATCTACATCGACATTATTAAATTTATAATAGTGTCTTATACCTTGTTTCTGGTTATAGACTAACTTAGTAGGTCTATAGTCGTTTATCCTTATATTTGTTATGGTCTCTTCATTTTTATTTAAATCCTCAAGTGTCAAAGCCCTTTCTGCCTGAAAATCCTTCTCTTCTACATTTTCAAGTCCATAGGCCTTCTGAGTATACTTAATATTATACTCAATAAATTCTCTTTCCTTAGATATTTCATCGGGAGATACAACATAGTTTTGTACTCCTAGTGCTATTAGGTTGCCTACTATGCTTATTATTATCATAATAACGGGGCCCGTTATGGCAAGTCTTAATTTTTTTCTTTTAACCCCAATAGCTAAAAGCAGGGCTGAAATAAAGGCTATGATCATAATAGCTCTAAATTTAAAAAGCGTGATCTTTATATCGGTATAGCTTGCACCATACACTACACCCCTTAAGGAATAAAGAAGATCATAGGACCTTAGATAATATCCTAAACCTAATACTAGAAAGAACACCACTCCTAGGATTACTAATTGCCTTAATGCAATTTCAAATATCTTTTTACCATTGTCTAGATTAAGTTGTCTGGGACCAAATTCCTCTCCAGAATTCACCTCAATAAGAGTAGGTCTTCTAAGCATCATCATTATTACATAGAATATCACAGTAACAATAGCTAACAACACTATAAAGCTTATCAGCATATAGTATATTTTTGTGAATACAGGATATTTAAATATGTAAAAGGATACATCCTTATTGAATATTGGTTCAGATATTTTGAAGTCAGTTGAGTTGAAAAATCTTAAAATATCGAACCAAAGATTACTGGCCAAAGTAGTACTTGCTATAAAGGAAATGAACGCCCCCCCAACTAAAGCTATTTGATTCACTCTCTTTTCAGATATACCGCTATGTACCACATTCACTTTCTTATAATAATCCTTCTTTATAGATAATAAATAAAGGTAAATAAGGATTGTTAATATAATAAATACAGGAATCCCTATTTTAAGCTGTGTCATTAGTTTTGTTAAAAATACTTTTTCAAATCCAAGCTCCCCGAACCACTTGTACTCTGTAATAAAGTTTATTATGGCATTAAAGGAAGTAGATATCATGATAAAAAGTACTACTACTATACCGATGATAAATCTACGTGCATTTGCCAAATAAATCACCACCCTCTCAAATTTACTACTTATATACTGATTTTACTTAATGCAACCATTAGTATTATTATATATACCCACATGGGTCTATTGTCAAATTTTAAATTTCCTTCAGCTCATTTTTTATAAATTCTACTATCTCCTTTAAGTACTCCTCGGAAAAGTCGAACTTAATACCTGCAGCAGCATATATTTCCCTAACGGATTTAGAGTATCCAAGCTCCAAGAAATTTTCATATTCTTTAATGGCTTTAGCTCCATTTTCATTATAGTTTTTATATATGGCTATGGCACCAAGCTGGGATATAGCATATTCAATATAGTAAAAAGGGACTTCAAAGATATGCAGCTGCCTTAGCCATCTTGCTCCCTTTTCTGCATCAAAGCCCGACCAATCTACTGAGATATTAAATCTATCCATAAGTGTTTTAAAGTATTCGGTTCTCTCTTCTACAGTATGATTAGGGTTTGTATATATCCACTGTTGGAATGCGTCTACAATCATGGCCCAAGGTAAAAACTGTATAGTTCCTTCAAGCTGCTCCCTTTTAGCTTTTTTCAAATCCTCTTCGTCTTCATAGTATTCATCAAGATATTCTAGGGTAAGCAGCTCCATTGCCATGGAAGCAAGCTCTGCAAGTTCACTAGGTGTATCTTTATATTGACTTATTTTTTCATTTGCCTTAGCAAAGGAATGAATTGCATGGCCTGACTCATGGAGTAAGGTTTTAACATCGGAGTTGAGTCCTACTGAATTCATAAAAATGAAAGCTGCTCCATGTTCCGCAAGGGGAAAATTATAACCCCCCGGTGCTTTACCCTTCCTATTTTCTAAATCAAGGAATTTACTATCCTTCATCATTTCTAACTTTTTACCAAACTGTGGCTTAACCCTATTTAAAATTCTTATGGCTTTATCTACAAATTCCTCTATATCATCAAAGGGCTTTAATACTTTACCATCTATATCCACTTCAGTATCCCACGGCCTTAAATTTTGGATCTTAAGTTTTTGCTTTCTTTCTTCACTCAGCTCTTTAAGATAGGGTATTACAATTTTTTCTACGGATTTATGAAATCTAAATATATCCTCGGGTGTATAATCAAATCTTCCCTTTGCCCTATGCATATAATCTCTATAATTATCGAAGCCCGCATTTTTAGCAATCTGTATTCTTATCTCCTTTAATTCATCAAACAACTTATTTAATTCATCACTTTTCTCAAGCATTTTTTCAGAAATCAATTTCCATGCTTGCTCCCTTTTATCTCTATTGGGATCTTTTAAATATTTTCTCATTTGTTTTAAAGTTTTATCTTCTCCATCAAACTCTATTGTGATTTTTGATATGATTTCTCCATATTTATTTCCAAGCTCGTTTTCCTTTACCATAAGTGGCACATTCTCTTCCCTAAAAATTTCTATATCCTTTGATATTATCCTTATGAAGTGCCCATATTTTTCCTTACACAGCTCTGATTTATATGGACTTTCATAAATCTTCTTTTTAAATCTAAAGTCGTAGGGCTGACTTTTAGATATAACCTGGGAAAAAAATTCATTAAATGCTTTGGAATACTGAGGGTCATCAGCATTACATGTCATCTTAATATACTTCCATGCATAGGTCTCTTCAATTATATATGTAAGCTCACTATACTTTTCTATCAGTATTTGTAGATCCTCTTTAGAAGTTATTTCTTGACTCTCTATTTCTTTTAATTCCTTCTCAACATATTCCCATTTATCTGCTGTAAAATCATTATCAAAATACAATCTTTTTTTCTTTGTAATAACCCTATCTGTTATCATTATTTAATCTCCTTCTTATATTATATCTTACTTTTCTCAACTATTTTCTTAAGCTTGTCTATATTTTCAACAAAAAATTTATTATCTGTCTTTCCCCTCTTCACACACCATCCGATGCCTGTAAATGTATTGAACAACACATAAAATGGCAAGGTTTTTTCAATCTGTGGTATCTTCCTTATTGTGCTATATCCCCTTAAAAATTCTTCTCTAGTATTAGGATATATATCCCAAACGAAAAGCTTCATTTTTGAGAAGTCTATATCGGCTGAGCCTATTCTTGTAGTTTCAAAATCCAAAAGCCCCGTGATTTTTGAATCCTTTATGAGTATATTTCCAGGTCTATAATCCATATGAACTATAGATGGATAATCGGGCTTAGGTAAATCATCATAATAAAAATCAAATAATGTAATACATTTATTAAGCAGCTCTACATCTAAAATATATTTGCAATCCTTTGCACAATTTTTGAACCATCGTCTAATAAGCTGCCACCATTCATTTTTTTCTGTATATATTAATGGGTATGCACTTCCAAGCATATCTCTTTCTATGGTAATATTGTGAAGCCTCGCTAAAAGCTCACCCATCTGATAGGCTATAGTATCATTTATATTATATATAATGGGTTTTCCCTCAATATAGGATAAAAGTAAAGCTCCCGGTATCTCATCATTTCCTTCCCAAAAATCCAATACTTTAGGCGTAGGAAGTTTTCCTTGCAGGAGTTGAAGCATTTTATATTCCTTAATCAATTTATCCTTATTATATGGTATCTTTAGTATAACCTTTTTATCATTCTCTAAAACCAAACTGCATACCTTAGAGCTATAGGATTCTGGAACTGTATCCAAATCCTTAACCCTTAATTTCATTATTTGTATTACCCGCTTAAAAACTTTCTCCACTTTTTCTTCTCTCCTTCAACGGATTATCAGAAACTCACCTATAAATGTATTCAATAGAGGTTAAGAAAAAATTTTTTAGTAAGCTTAGCCTTAAAAGGGTACATCAGTGCAATTTCAATAGGGCTTGCCATATTAATTATTTTTTTCATTACCCATATATTTCTATACTAAATAGAAAAAACCTTCAAAAAAATCAAAATGTAGAGTTTCTATATAAAGCAAACTGTATAACTCTTACTTGGCACAATTGCATATGGGAATATCATCCTTGATTTAATTGCTTAAGATATAAGCATATTTGATGGTATATCTTTTAGGATTTTAAAACTACATGCAGTAGATGGTTTTTATAGAAAGTAATTATGCAATTTGCTCTATAGTTAGAAAGATAGGGAATTATTCCCCTATCTTTTACTTTTAAACTATCTTTTCAAAACTTATTTTTTAACATTCTCTAAATAATATGTAAAAAAACTTTAAACAGTTATTTATATTTTCTATTGATAGATTTTCATTTGTACCATGTATCTTACTCATTTCATCATTATGAATCTTAAATGGAGTAAATCTATATATATTTTTACAAACTGGCTCATATTTTCTAGCATCGGTCCCTGCCATGACTAAATAGGGTGCAACTATGACGTCCTTATATAAATACTTTGTTATGGCTTCAATATTTTTAAAGCCTTGGGAATTGGAATCAGATATCATAGATGGTTCCTCTAACCTCAACACATCCACCTCTATAGGAATATCCTTATTTACCCTTTTTATATGCTTTAACAAATCTTTGCCGTTCTCTTCAGGCCTAATTCTAAAATTAAATATGGCAAAGGACCTTTGGGGTAATACATTTGGTTCCATGCTTGCCTCAGCCATTGTAGCAGCTGTAGTGGTTCTAAGCATTGCATTTCCTGTTTTTGTTTTTGAAAAAATCCTCAGGAATATATTCTTAAACAACCATAGGTTTGATAAAATCAATTTATTTGTAAAACCCATTTCTGGACCAATTTTCAATAAAAATTCTTTAACGGGCTTGGTGAGCTTTAAGGGACACTGATTCTCTTCCAAATTATTTATAGCCTTAGCCACCTTTCCTAAAGCAGTATGTTTAGGGGGCATTGACCCATGGCCGCCATCATCTGAGACACTGACCTTTATATTTGCATATCCTTTTTCTCCTATCCCAATTAAAGCTATGGGTTTAGATACTTCCTTTATGGTCTCCTCTGTAACACAGCCCCCTTCATCTACTAAATATTCAAATTCTATATTATTTTCTATAAAATATTCTACTATTTTAGCTGCACCCTTCCTTCCACCTACTTCTTCGTCATGACCAAAGGCAAAGTATATATCTCTATTGGGAACATAGTCTTCCTCAAGAAGTCTTTCAGCCGCCTCCAATGACGCTATCATGTGTTCCTTAGTATCGATAGTTCCCCTTCCCCATACATATCCATCGGCTATATCTCCGCTGAAGGGTTCATGATCCCAGTCCCCTTCAGTTCCTACTTCAATAGGTACGACGTCCATATGGGCAGTTATCAATATTGGTTTTCTATCAGTATTTTTTCCCCTCCAATGATATACTAAACTATAATCATTAACTATATTTTTATCTAAATTTGAATGTACACGGGGAAATAACTTCTCTAATAATTCATGGTATCTTACAAATTCATTCCAATCTGTCTTTGAATAATCGCTATTAGATATGGTCTTAACTTTAACTGCTTCTGACAGTTTCTTATGTACCTCAAGCTCAGTAAAATCTACACCGTCATAATTTAATTCTTTTAAATTGTCATTATCATTGTTTTTGAAACTAATAGTCCTAAATATAATAATAGCTAAAAACAGTATAATTATTATTAATAAACACACATTATCCCCTCCCTACAAGTTATTTATTAAGCCTTTTCACTTTAATGATGACTATACGTAACTAGAAACACTATACCAGAAAGATATATTAAAGAATAAAGAACGACTTACAAGAATTTTGTGAGAAAATCTATTGAGGAAATTGCATAACTCTTACTTGGCACAATTGCATATGCGAATATCATCCTTAATTTAATTACTTAAGATATAAGCATATTTGATGGTATAGATTTAAGGATTTTAAAACTACATATAGTAGATGGTTTTTATAGAAAGTAATTATGCAATTTGCTCTATTGAGAGATTTTTTAGAAAGATCGAAATTTGATTTTCTCAAAATTCTTGTCGGAATGATGTTTCTTTAATATAGCTTTCGATGCATACATCAATCAATATCCTTAACAAACCCTTTTTTATACATTATCCTAGCTGAAATTACAGATATTACGCCCATAATAGGTATCAATACACCTTCAACTCCCGATGGAAGATTGAAGATTAAATAAATCAGTATAACAATTATTATAGGTACTATGGCCAATTTCCATTGCTTTTGAATCCAGTAGACTCCTAAAGCACCAAATAATGCAGGTAGAATATTATCAAAGGCAGGTTTTAATTCAGGTGAATTTAACAAGGGTCTGAGTGGTACTACTAATAGCATACCTATAAATACTATAATTATCGTTACAATGGAAGAAACCGCCACTGCTATTGCCGCAATAACTTCTCCTTCATCGGATTGAGGCTTCACATCTGCATTATCCATTGCCATTAAAGCACAGGGTATTTTAAGATTTGTTAAATTTCCCGTAACAAATACTAAATAGGATGCATTACTTCCTAACATAGGTGTATATGTAGCAAATTCTGCTATACATATAGGTATATATATTATACAAACCATTGCTGTACCCTTTAACAAGCCTGCTATAGGTGGAAAAATATTAAAGTATATACATACCGAAGCAGGGGCTAAAACAATTAGAAAAAGTACAATACTTCCCGATATTCTTCCCATTCTATGGATTTTATCATTATAATTAATTATCTTTTCCACCGATTTAACCTCCTATATACTATATAATTCTTGTAAATAAAATAGCTAAAGTCATTCCACCTACCATACTGATGGCCAGAGAAAAGTTATTTATCCATTCTTTTTTTATCCTTTTACCTATATATGTTATAAACCACATAATAATACCACTACTTACTAATACCAAAAGGGATACTCCTCCCTTTACTATTGGTGATCCTAAGAAAACCGATAGCATTCCGAAGAATAATGAATTAATAAGTATGGTCATCCATTTAGAATCCTTATTTTTTATACTTTTCATCTTAGACTCATATTTTCTCAAGAAAAAAATACACATCAGAAGTCCCCATATTATTCCTATGGACATTACCCACATAGAATTTATAAATACCTCAGAGGTATATCCCTCTGCCCCCAGTCTTTCTATTCCCATACTTTTAGCTCCAATATCGGCAGAAATAAGCTCATAGGGTGCAGATCCAATAATGGATAGTCTTAGCCACGAAAAGGGTATTCCCAAAATGGGTATTATAGCTATTAAAGAAATAACTATTGGAATTGAAGGAACTATAGAAAATATGGCACTGGATTTTACAGTATTCATCATCTTATGCCTAGATATGCCTATTTCTTTCCCCCTCCTCCATGCGACTATCAGAAATATTATTGATTGAATCAAGACAAATGAGATCAATAATATTGCTAATATAAAAACTATGCTGCTATTAGCTAACTTCAAATAATCTTCCATATCTATCCCCCTACCTAGTATCAAAAATAAAGACAGCTTTATTTTACAATTTAATTTTATCATTCTAAGATGTAATTTGCCATAAAATTATTAATATTCTAACTATTTAACATTTATAAATAAAATAGGGCTGTCTTAAAAAATAGACAGCCCTTGATAATAATAAAATATATTCTTAATAGTTTACTGATTTATCTTCATATCCCCAAGCTTTATGAACCCTTTTTTTCTCATATATTCAGAAATAACTAGGGTAAGTATGGCGGGTAATATAAAGTGAAGTAATCCCATATTCATAATTATTTTACCCATAGACATCTTATCCGACATTACAGCTATAGTTCCAAATTGACCTACCAAGCCGCTAGTTCCCATACCTGCCCCTATGCTGTTATTTTCCATGCCAAATACATAAGTAGATAATGGTCCAATAATAGCACTGGCTAAGGTTGGAGGTATCCAGATGAGTGGATTTTTTATTATATTAGGTACTTGCAGCATTGATGTACCAAGTCCTTGGGCTATGAAACCTCCAAACCCATTTTCCCTGTAGCTTGCTATGGCAAAGCCTATCATTTGAGCCGAACAACCAACAACCGATGCACCTGCAGCCAATCCACTTAATTGTAGAGATATAGCTAAGGCCGCACTACTTATTGGAAGGGTAAGTATCATACCCATTAAGACAGCTATAACTATTCCCATAGGAATTGGCTGAAGCTCAGTTGCTCTGTTTATTATTCCTCCTAATCCCTTCATAAGCTGTGCTATAGCTGGACTTACAAATATTCCAACTAAACCACCTACAATGATAGTTGCTGCGGGAACCAAGACTATATCTACTTTGGTCTTTCCTGATATCAGCTTTGAGAACTCTGCTGAGGTTAATGCTGCTATAAATGAACCCACGGGTTCTCCTATTTTAGCTATAAATATTCCACCTTCACCTACAGCTATAGTTCCTGCCCCTATAGCTCCAGCAACCACCGATGCAAATATTCCTAATGGAGAAGCTCCTACACTATAAGCAACAGCAGCTCCAATGGCTGGCCCCATCATAAATTGTGCCACCTTACCAAAGGTTATAAGCTGATCTATACCTGTAAAGTCACCGATTTGTTTAAGAATGAGTCCTATAATTAAAGAAGCAAATAACCCTAATGCCATTCCATTTAAAGCCTTTGTTATATACTCCCTAAAACCCTTCTCCTTCATTTTAATCACCTCTTTATTTACTTTATTATTCCTCTTATATCTAATAAATATCTCTTTATCATAGTATTAGCTTCCTTAGGAAACCCTCAACATCCTTTCAAGGGACTCACGTGCTTTATCCATAGCTTTCTTATCAATATTTATTTCATTTTTTCCATCCCTCAATGCTTTATATACATCCTCTAAGGATGTTTTCTTCATGTTATAGCATACTAATGAGGGGGACAGTAAATAAAATTTCTTGTGGGGATTCTGCTTTCTGAGACTATGAAGTATTCCCATTTCTATACCTATTATAAATTTCTTTTCATTACTGCCCTTAACATATTCAGTTATTTCAGATATACTGCCCACGAAATCTGCTTTTTTCACTACCTGGGGATTGCACTCTGGATGAACTAAAACTTTGATATTTCCTCTATGCTTTCTAACCATATCAAGCTCATTATGCTTAACTCTATTATGGGTTATACAAAGTCCTTCCCAGCATATTATCTCTTTTTCTGGAACCTTAGTAGCTATATAATTCCCAAGGTTTTGATCTGGAACAAATAGTATTGTATCCTCCTTCAGTGACTTTACTATCCTTAAAGCATTTGAAGAAGTACAGCATATATCACTTTCTGCCTTCACCTGGGCTGAGGATTTTATATAACAGACTACTGGTATATTGGGATATTCCTCTTTAAATACTTTAAGCTTATGGGCATCTATCATATCTGCCATTGGACATCCAGCATCGGATACTGGAAGAAGCACCTTTTTATCCGGTGAGAGTATTTTTGCACTTTCAGCCATAAAATGCACTCCACAGAAAACTATGATATCTGCATCGGTTTCAGCGGCTTTCTTACTAAGTTCTAAAGAATCTCCAACATAATCTGCTATGTCTTGTATTTCTGGTATCTGATAATTATGGGCTAATATAACTGCATTTTTTTCCTTCTTAAGCTCATTTATTTTATCGATAGTTACTTGCTCCTCCATTTTTGAATTCTCCCCTCCATAAATCACCTGTTTTTCTTTTGTATTTACACCTGTCTTGTCACTATTATATACAAAAAAACATAATCTATCAATCCTTAACTAAAAAACCTATATTATTCAGTTTGTTTAATATAATATCATACACTTCATCATTTGGAACCTCTATAGTATGAATATGCTCTCCACCAGTTAGAACAGCTAGGGGTTCAGCTTTCACCTCTTTTACTTTTTTAACAAATTTTTCTAAATCATATCTACTATTTATCATAAGAGGACATCTTATTTCACCGTATACAGGATGATCAATAATTACATCCAATACCTTTCCTCCCATATCAATAATAATCGTAAGCTCCTTCTCTATAGAATCATATCCCTCATGTTTACAGATAATAGTCTTTATATTCCTGTTATCCTCATTCCTTTTCGATATATAATAACCATTAGACGTAGCCATTATATTTATTCCCTTTGCCCTCAATACTGCTATATCTTGAACTATAACCTGTCTACTCACATTAAATTTTTTTGCTAAGTCAGATCCAGTAATGGGTTCATCCTTGGTATTTAGAATGTATAAAATCTGCTCTCTTCTTTCTTCAGTCAATATTTAATCCTCCTTCTATATATAGGGATTTTAGTATAAACTTTAACTTATACACGCCCAAAATGCCCAGAATCATCGGATATTTTGAGATGTATAAATTAAGTTTAACTTTTGGAAATCTATATATGTTTGTGCAAATAAAAGATAAGAAACAAAAGTAAACTCTGCGGTTTCCTTTTAGCTCCCTTTACAAAACAGTTTTGTCTTCTTAGAGTAATTCAGTCTATTTGCTAAAAACAAATATCATAAAATTTTCCACGAACCTCCAGTTCATTCTAAAATTTTATTGACTAGATGATAAACTGGCTTATAGGAGGAGGGTAAAAGAATTCTCAGTGGCTGCTTGAGTAGATAAAAATCTATGGACGCATATCTATAATAAAACAAAAATAATATTTAAGGAAATCAATATATAACTTATATGTTTTCCTTAAATATTACTATTCTACATTAATATTATTTATCAATAATCCCAAACCTTTTAGCATTTTCTCTAGAATTATTAACATGCTTAAGTATTGCCTTTGCAGCCCTATCTGTATCTCTATCAATAAAGGCTTCTAGTATCTCTCTATGTTCTTTTAATGTACTTTCCATTCTACCAGGAGACCTTAGGGACTTATATCTAGTAGTCTTCATAAAATATTGAAAATCCCTTAAAACATGTTCAAGATACCTACTTTGAGTAGCATTATAAATTGTCTCATGAAACTTTGTATTTAGCTCAGCAATCTTGTCTAAGTCATTTTTAAATGTATAGAATTCCATTAACTCAAAAATTTCCTTTAGCTTTTGTAAATCAGTTTCATTCATTCTTTCTATAGCCCATTTTACTGCAATACCCTCAATAGCAATTCTAATTGTATAAATATCCTCAATATCTTGATTAGATATACCCTTAACGATAACTCCTCTATTAGGTATATTATCAACAAGACCATCTAACTCTAATTGCTTTAAAGCTTCCCTTACTGGTGTTCTACTAACTCCAAATTCATCGGCAAGCTTCGCCTCAACAATTTTCTCACCACTGGCATATTTACCTATCAGAATATCCTCTCTTATTTTCTCAAAAATCATCGATGTTAAGGACTTATTTCCTTTTTTCTCGTTGAATAAGTTTTCCATGACTACCTCCAATTATTAAACTGATAACGTTTACCAGTTAAATATCCTTACATTTCACCGTCATTGTACATTATATATATATATTTGTCAATGTTAGAATATTTTCAAAATTTTAAAGTCCTAATTCTATTCATTTTTATTTTGCATATTTATAAATAAAACATATGTTTTTATTGAATTTTCATTAGTTTTTGTTATAATATATTAATAATAATACACGAGGAGGTATATTTATGAAACAAAAGGTTATATTAGCATATTCTGGTGGACTCGATACATCGGTCATCTTAAAATGGTTGGAAATAGAACATAATTTTGATGTTATCGCCCTTTGTGTCGACGTTGGTCAAAAAGAAGATTTCTTTGCAGTAAAAAACAAAGCTTTATCAACGGGGGCCTCAAAAGCTTATGTTATTGACGTCAAAGAAGAATTTGTAACAGATTATATTTTCCCTACATTGAAAGCCAGTGCCATATATGAAGATAATTATTTATTAGGGACTTCCTTCGCAAGACCACTTATTGCAAAAAAACTAGTGGAAATAGCTGAAAGGGAAGGTGCTATTGCCATTGCCCACGGGGCAACTGGTAAAGGAAATGATCAAGTACGTTTTGAAGCAGCTATAAAGGCTTTGAATCCATATTTAAAGATAATTGCTCCTTGGCGAGAGTGGACTTTGAAATCCAGAGAAGATTGTATAGACTATGCTAAAAAATATGATATTCCTATTCCAGTTACAAAAGAAAGGATTTACAGCCGGGATCAAAACCTTTGGCATATAAGCCATGAGGGTGGAAATTTAGAAAATCCTTGGAATGAGCATGAAGAAGATATATATCTTATGACAGTAAGTCCTGAAAAAGCCCCAGATAAACCAACCTACATTGAAATTGATTTTGAAAATGGAGTCCCTGTAGCTATTGATGATATCAAACTTTCTTCAGTCGACATAATATATAAGCTAAATGATATAGGTGGTGCCAATGGCATAGGCATAATTGATATTGTAGAAAATAGACTTGTAGGTATGAAATCCAGAGGCGTTTATGAAACTCCAGGAGGAACAATACTTTTTGATGCCCATACGGCCCTTGAAAAGCTTGTACTCGATAGATCGGTACTTAATTTTAAGAAAATAGTTGCTGAAAAATACGCTCAGCTTGTATACGATGGTTTATGGTTTACTGAGCTTAAAACAGCTCTTGATAAATTCGTTGACAGTACTCAAAAGGTTGTTACAGGTAAGGTTAAAATGAAGATTTATAAAGGAAGCCATAGGGCAGTTGCAATAAAATCCCCTTATTCTCTATATAACGAAGCTTTTGTAACCTTTGGAAAAGACGATGTCTATAATCAAAAGGATGCTGAAGGCTTTATAAATCTATTTACCTTACCTTTAACTATAGGTGCAATAATGAAAAAAGACGAGGAAAAAAGAAAAAAGCAAATAATATAAATCCATGGTATGGAACCTTTCAAAAAATAAAACCATAGTATGGTCTATGGTTTCAGATTGTTGACAAAGTCAACAAGATGTCAGTCTGCCTAACAATTTGAAGTTCGAGGCGTGCTGAAACCCAGAGGCCGTAGCGTATACAGACATACGTAAGGGTTCTGGGTTGAAGCAACAACGAAGAAATTCGGATTGTTAGGCAGCCTGAAACCATAGTATGGTCTATGGTTTTATTTTTTATCTAAATATATACTTCAAAATAATGTTTCATATGAAACAAGGTAAATACTGGATAATGCTAACCCTTAGTTATCTTTCTGAACTCTATATATGAATATATTATTGGATAAATGGCTGCTATAACTATAGCTGCTATTAATGCAAGCTCTGCAATCATACCATTGAAAAATATTGATATAAACATTATTACCCCTGCTATCATAAATGAAAATCCACCCACCCTATGGGTCTTCTTCCATACGGTTTCATTGGAAAGCGTCCAAGGAGTTTTTATTCCGAAAAAATAATTATGCCTAATTTGACCCATAAAATTGCCTAATACAATAAAAAATAATCCCACTCCTATTTTTACAAACAAGCCTATATTGATATCAAACCCTAGTGCTAAACTGATCATGGCCCACTGAATTATAATGATAAATATTATAATTAATGTTTTTGTTATCTCATAGGCCTTTTTATGCTTTAAATATGATTTTCTTTTAGGATCTATCCTAGGTAAAAATACCATTAGCAGATAAATAATTAATGGTAAAAGACCTGTAAATATAACGGTTTCTTTGCCATCGTATCTATCTACTTCTCCCCTAAGGTTAATATGACCGGGTATCTCTTCTGGTAATCTATTATACACAAAAGCTGTACCCAAGATAGACAAAATGATTAGTATTATTAATAGACTATTTATTTTCATCATCATCGTTCCTTTCTAGAAATTCAAAAAACCAATTCATTATTTCTTGAACAGCTGTAGAATTCAATGAATAATATATATTTTGCCCCATCTTCTCCCAAAGTACTAATTCAGCATTTTTTAATATATTCAAATGATGGCTTATAGAGGGCTTACTTATATTAAAGTATTCTGCAATTTCTCCTGCTGTTAGATCCTTTTCTCTAAGTAGCTTTAAAATTTTTCTTCTTGTGGGATCTGATAATGCTTTAAAGGTCTTATTCAAGATAACACTTCCCCCATGTTTATATTATTAATTAGATATTTAGATAATTATCTAAATATCTAATTATATTTTACTATCAAAATCAAAATTTTTCAATGTTAATTATTAACAAAAAACTTATCAATCAAGCTAACACACTTGAGAAATAACGATTTTATAAGGTTTTAAAGGCTCTATTGTATATCCTATATTCATGGGTGAGTAGTCATGTTTATCCCCTCTTTTCCTTTGCCTTACACCCAGTCTCTTATCCATATACCTAGTGGACATATAGGTCATCAATATCATGATTATAGCTAATATTATATGTGTAGTATATATATCCCTATTATCCTTCAATAACCCCATAAATGGAAGAGCTATTGCTACGACAATATTTACTGCCAAACTATGAGAGGACAGTATTGTGGCTCTTTTATCCGATGGTATATGCTTATTTAAATATTTTTTGTAACTGGCCTGTAAAGTCCCCTTTTTATCTTCTATAGTTAATTTTAAGAATATTAAGTTAATATCAGCCACCAATATTAGAATGAAATAAAATTTATCTTAAGCCCTCCATAAAATAGTAAAAGACAACTCTCATATTATCCTGTGAGAGTTGTCTTATTACTCTGTATTTAACTCATTCATTTTTTGGTGGACTCACCCCTTTATAATTAAATATTTTTAATTATTTTTACTTTAGTATTTGGGATTCTTTTTATCATCTCCTTTTATTTTATATATTATATATATACCTATAAAAAAACTTTTTAAACATATTTTTTAAAAAAATTTTAAATATAAAAAAACCTAAAAGAATTTTATTCTTTCAGGT
>JAOASB010000009.1 GCA_025210375.1 Maledivibacter sp.
ATTGGTTTTGGCTTCCACCCAGTATTCTATGATGATTGGAATGAATATTATGTAGGCTTCAACTTCATTAAAGTTTATTTTTTCTTTTGGTGGTATGGTGAAGGTTTGATATAGGACTTTTCCATTGTAATCATGCCAACCTACGAAACTACCCTGTGTATAGTCACTTTGTGGCGATTGAATCATAAAGTGATCGATGAGCTTTTCTCCTGTCCAACCGTTTTTGCCAGCCCAGCTTAGTTGATTGAGCCATGTGATAGCTTCACTTCTATAAGGTTCTTTCCAATTATATTTATTTTGCCTAGGTTGTTTTTGATTTTTTATATCTGTATTCCATGGTTGTGGTATCCAATTTTTTTCCCAAACCTTAAGTCCAGTCTTAACATCCGGTGGAAATGCTTCATTTGTAAAGGGATTTCCATTAAGATCGTAACCTAAATATCTTGGAATAGCTCCATCATCATCTTTGGAAACTATCTGCCCTTGTTTATTTTTATAGTCGTTATCTGGAACATCTTCTGGAATACCATATACTGCAAAGCCGTTTTTCTTACCTTCCTCATTTAGTAGACCATCTAAGGTTTCTTTTGGAACATGTGAATTTTCAATTGGCTGAAGCTTTCTAATAGCTTCTAAATCCATTTTAGTGTTAGAATTTGGATCGTTAGGATCTTGTCCTAAAATCATATATATATCTTCATCGGTATAATCCGACACCTTTAAAGGTTCAACCTGTGGTGTAAGCTGTGCATTGTATTTAAGTTTTACAACCCCATTGCTTAAAGACTTGTCAGTAACTTCTATATTATCCGTTCCATGATTATAGTAATTTTCAATAAAGCTATCCTTAGTACCACAAAACTTGTTTATAGGCCTTATAAAGTTTTCTGTAGAAAACATGAAGCCTAGATCATAGGGGTATGCAACAACATTAAAGACATCCTTAATATCTTCCTGTTCTACAAATTCTGTAAGGTCTATACTTTGCTCTATATCAATACTTTTCCCAAGTTGACCATTTATCCAATTTCCATCCTGATCTTTATAAATTAAAATCCCTTCTTGCTCTAATCTATAGTGAGGTACATAGGCAATAAGCTCTTTATTCTGTGCTATTGCTGGTATTGGATAAATTAAGGAAGATACTAATATCAATACTATCAAAGCCTTTGCCATACCCCTATTCATCAGTTTCACCTCCAATGTATATACTTACTGCACCTTCAATTTTTTTGCTGCTAAAGGTTCTTCCATCATATATAAATTGTTTTGATCTTTCTGTTGTCGGTTTTTCATTATCTATTACATTGCTTACATAAGCATAAACAGTTTCGAATTGTGTTGGATAATATACTTTGAGCATATCTTTAAGGACTGAATAATCTTTTCTGTATATATCTGGATATACTGTAATTAGATAGTTTTTATGGTAATCACTATATGAAGCAGAAATTCCTATAGAATCTAAATCCGTTTCTCCATCAATACTATAGAAAACCACTTTATTATCTATATCCATTTTAGGAGATACTAATGCGACCTCCTTCAACTCTTCGCTTTCAAGGGTCTTAATCTTTTCTTGAATACTCTCTGGGACTTCTTTTACCACTTCCTCCTTCTTCGTATCAACAGTAACCGTCCTACTCTCTCCATTCCAACCAACACTAGCCCCTAAGGCTTCAGAGACAAAGCGTAGGGGAACAAAGGTCCTATTGAAGTATATTTCTGCCTTGGTATCAAATTTTATGATCTTTGAATCAACTGTGGCTTCCATGGCACCTATTACTAGTTTGATATGTTTTTTATCTTGATCTATAAATACAGTTCTCGTTTCTCCATTCCAATCTACCTTAGCTCCTAGGGCTTCGGCTATAAACCTAACTGGGACAACTGTTCTTTGTTCCTTGTTTATAAAGGGTTTAGCGTCTTTGAATTTGATTTTAACTCCATCGACTTCTACATTAACTGTATTATCAAAGTTTTCATCTACTTTTATTAGCTTTCCGTCTTCATCCATTTTGTAATTGTCACCTTCTGCAAGTACATTTAAGCTTAAGATCATGATTAAAGCTATAGTTATAATTATTATTTTTTTCATAGTATATATCCCCCTCTAATTTATATTTCCTGCTGTTATATAGAATTTATTTACGACAAAAAACCTTCCCCCTGTCGTATACCCCTATGGAATTTTCATAATTTCTTGCCAATACCATCCTACTTCCTGATATCATTATTTAAAACTATGCTCATAAACAACCAATCCATTTTTATCCATCCCAATGAGCTTATTAACTTCCATATAATCATCTTCATCCTCTAACCAATAAAATATAAACAATCTACTTTCATCTATTTTATATTCCTCTTATTCAATGGAATTATCTAGCTTAACTCTTTTGAATATAATTATCCAATAATTTCACTAATTAGTATTATCATCTTCGTACATATCCCCCTTAACTGGGATGATTGTATCTACACATATATTTAATTTCCCTCCAGGGGTTGAAGCTCCCTTTAAATCCACTGTGATTTTATAATCTCCATCGGGGGTATGCACTGGTATATAATGCATTTTATTATGAAGAACACTGTTTTTATTGAGTGGTAATTCAAAACGACCATTTGACCCTACCATTTCAATGGTTTTACTTGGTGTATATAAATA